>JAHENN010000061.1 GCA_018609665.1 Haloarculaceae archaeon
CAGCCCGTCGCCGGGCATCGGCGGCGACAGCAGCCGCCGGAAGTACCGCGAGAGGGCGACCCCCGACCGCCGGAGCCGGTCGACCGTCGCCGTGCTGTTGCTCATGCTGCCCTCCGGCGTCGCCGGACGACGACGACGACCGTCCGGTGACCCGTCCCTGTCATCATCTCTCAATAGCGGCCGGCAGGTGAAAACGTTCCGCATCTCGAGGCCCCCCGGTCGTGCGCCGACCGTCAGTTGTTTGCAGTCTACCGCACCTGCATAAACTATAATAACGTTTGGTACTATGTGACAAACCGCCATGCGCGCAGCAGTACTCGAAACCCACGGCGAACCGCTGAACATCACCGACGTCGAGGCGCCGACGGCGGACCCGGACGGCGCGGTCGTGGAGCTGGAGGCCTGCGGCGTCTGCCGGTCCGACTGGCACGGCTGGCAGGGCGACTGGTCGTGGCTGGGCATCCAGCCGCAGCCGGGACAGATACTCGGCCACGAGCCGGCCGGCCGGGTCGTCGAAACCGGGCCGGACGTCGAGACGGTCAGCGAGGACGACCACGTCGCCGTCCCGTTCAACATCGGCGACGGCAGCTGCCCGCAGTGCCAGCGCGGGTTCTCGAACACCTGCGAGAACGGGATGCCGCTCGGCTTCGTCGAGCCGGTCCAGGGCGCCTTCGCCGAGGAACTGCACGTTCCCAGCGCCGACCACAACCTCGTCCAGCTCCCCGACGGGGTCTCGTCGGTCGACATGGCGGGGCTCGGCTGCCGGTTCATGACGTCGTTCCACGGGCTGGCCCACCGGGCCGACGTCGGCGCCGGCGACTGGGTTGCGGTCCACGGCTGCGGCGGCGTCGGCCTCTCGGCGGTCCACATCGCCGACGCGCTGGGTGGGAACGTCGTCGCCGTCGACCTGATCGACGAGAAGCTCGACCGGGCCGAGGAGCTCGGCGCCGTCGAGACGGTCAACGCCGACGCCGTCGACAGCGCCCCCGAGGCCGTGAAGGCGGTGACCGACGGCGGCGCCGACGTCTCCGTCGACGCCCTGGGCGTCGCCGAGACCTGCCGCAACTCCGTGCTCTCGCTCGGCACGCGCGGCCAGCACGTCCAGATCGGGCTGACGACACAGGAGGAGGAAGGGATGGTCGCGCTGCCGACCGACGCGATGGTGATGCAGGAAATCGAGTTCGTCGGCTCGCTGGGGATGCCGCCGACCCGGTACGACGAGATCTTCCGGATGGTCTCGACCGGAAAACTCGAACCCGCCGCGGTCGTCTCAGAGACCATCCGCCTGGAGGGCGTCAACGACAAGCTCGAGGCGATGACCGACTTCGGCACCGTCGGCATTCCGGTCATCGACTCCTTCTGAGCCGGCCGGGCCGGGGCGGTCCCGGTCGTCGGCCCACCGGCGGCTCGTCGCCTCCCTCTGCCGCGCCGTCGTCCGGCGCCGAGCGGTTCCTGTCAGTCCAGAACCCGCTCGGCGACGAGGCCGTAGATGCCCGCCACGACGCAGATCACGACGACGGGGACGACGAGCGATTCCACCGTCGTGGCGGTCTCCCAGCCCCCGTGGAGCGGCAGCATGTACGGCGTCAGGGCGGTCGACGGCAAGAGTGTGTCGGTCGTTCACACCCCGCCGCGGCTCTTTAGTGACCGGTCGACGACTGTGGGGCCATGCCGCGAGACCTGTCTCCCGACGATATCTACGGGTACACGGAACTGCGCGAGGTCGCCGTCTCGCCGGACGGCGAGCGCGCGGCGTTCGTCGCCCACGGCTTCGACGAGGGCGAAAACCGGCGCCGGCCGGGGCTGTTCGTCGCACCGACCGACGGGAGCCGCGACCCCCACCGGCTGACCAGGGCCTCGGACGCGGGGTCGCCGACCTGGGCGCCCGACGGCGACCGACTCGGCTTCCTCGCGGCGCGGGAACGGGACGCCGAACTCGCCGTCGGGCCGGAGTCGACGGCCGACGGGGAAGGCGAGGCGGACGGGAACGGAAACGGGGAGGCCACTGACGGAGGCACCGGCGACGACGGCCCCCGCCCGCAGGTGTGGGTCTTCGACCTGGCCCGCGGCGGCGACGCCCG
Organism: Haloarculaceae archaeon; assembly: GCA_018609665.1. Taxonomy (GTDB): domain Archaea; phylum Halobacteriota; class Halobacteria; order Halobacteriales; family Haloarculaceae; genus Natronomonas. The sequence continues at coordinate 2,082 of JAHENN010000061.1, forward strand.
GCAGGTGACCGACCGCGAGGAGGGCGTCCGCGGCTTCGACTGGGGGCCCGACGGCGAGCGAATCGTCGCCGACGCACGGGACCCGACCGACGAGCAGGCCGCGCGGCTGGCGGAACGCCGCGACGACGGTCCCATCGAAATCGAGCGGCTGAAGCACAAGGCCGACGGCGTCGGCTGGCTCGACGACGTGACCGCGTACCTGTTCGTCGTCGACGTGGCGACCCGCGAGACGACCCGGCTGGACGACGCCTACGCCGCGGGGTCGGTCGAGCCCTTCGACGGGATGCAGCCCGCCTGGGGACCGGACGACCGCATCGCCTTTCTCGCCAACCACGGCGAGAACCCGGACGACTCCGGCGAGTACCACCTGTTCACCGTCGACCCCGACGGGTCCGACAGGCGACGCCTCTCCGACGGGGCGGTACTCTGTACCGGTCCGGCGTGGAGCCCCGACGGCGACCGTCTCGCCTGCGTCGTCCGTGACCCGCCGATGAACTGGTTCCGGCCCGCGGAGGTGTACGTGGCCGAAGACGCCGACTGCGGGCGGTTCGAGTCGCTGTCGCCGGACCTCGACCGGACCATCTCGTTCGCCGGGTCGCCGTTCTGGACCGGCGAGGAGACCGTGCTCGCGCCCGTCGGCGACGAGGCCCGGACCCGGCTCGTGCGCTGTCACGCCGGGGGCGACCCTGCGGAGCGCGTCTTCGGCGCCCAGGGCGCCGCCCGGTCGATGACCGCCGTCGACGGAACGTCGGGGACGGTGGTGGCCGCGCTGTCGTCCTCGGACGCCCCGGCGGACCTCTACGCCGTCGACCCGGACGCGGGCGCGGAGACGGCGTTCGGGGACGCGACCACCCGTATCACCGCGCTCAACGAGTCGTTCCTCGAGGACAGGACCCTCCCGGACCACCGCCGCGTCGCCTACGAGAACGGCGACGGCGAGACGATCGAGGCCATCGCGTTCCTGCCGCCGGAGTTCGACCCCGAGGACCCCGACCCGCACCCGGCCGTGGCGTGGATCCACGGCGGGCCGATGGCCTACGACGCCCCCCGGTTCACCCTCCCGCGGGGTGTGTTCACCGCCGCCGGCTACGTCGTCTTCTGTCCCAACTACCGCGGGAGCACCTCCTACGGCCGGGAGTTCTCCGAGACGCTCCGGGGCTCGCGGGGCGAGCTGGAGACCGACGACGTGACCAGCGGCGTCGCGGAACTCGTCGACCGCGGGTGGGCCGACCCCGACCGGCTGTTCCTGACGGGCTTTTCCTACGGCGGCATTACGACGGCCCACGTCGTCACCCGCGACGACGGGTTCGCCGCCGCCGCCCCCGAACACGGCATCTACGACTTCTACGCGAACTTCGGCACCGACGACAACCACCTCTGGCACGCCGACGAGTTCGGCCTCCCGTGGGAGACCCCCGACACCTACCGGGAGATATCCTCCATCACCGACGTCGGGAGCGTCGAGACGCCGCTGCTGATCACGGCGGGCGAGGAGGACTGGCGCTGTCCGCCCACCCAGGCCGAGCAGCTGTACGTCAGCGTCAGAAAGCAGGGCGTCCCGGCCAAGCTCGTCGTCTACCAGGACGAACACCACAACGTCGACGACCCCGAGCGGGCGATCCACCGACTCGAGACGCTGCTGGAGTGGTTCGAGCGCCACGACCCCGCGACGGACGTGGAGTCCGCGGTCGACGAATAGGTCGGTGTGCCGGGTCGCCGCGGCAGCGTTCGTCCGCCGGCTGAATCCGTCAAGAGGCAGAACCGCGAGCGGGGCACCGCTCGGCACCCACCGTCCCGGGCGATGCCCGTCTCGGCTAAATCACGCCGACGTGACGTCCCGCTGCCGCCGGGGTCGGCAGGCTCGATCGGCCCCAGGCACAAACGATTACTACCTGTATCGACACATGGTAGCGCATGTCGGAGCCGCCGTCCGACCGGTGCGGATACACGTTTCCGGAGAACTACGACCCAGACGTTGCTTCGACGGCGTACCAGCAGAGCTGCTGTTACCGGCGAACGTTACCCGACGTCGACAGGTGTGCGTTGCACGCCGACCCCGCGGCGACGTCCGCGAAGAGCGTCGAGACCCTCCGGGAGGCGCAAGCGCCGCCCGAGGTGCGGGCACAGAACACGTTCGACGGCGGCGTCATCGGCAGTTCGTATGCCGAACTTCTCGACGGTGCCGTGCTGAGAGGGATGAGTATCGAGGACGAGCTCTCGTTTTCGTCGGTCACGCTGCGGGGCAGCGACCTCACCGGCGCGGACCTCCGAAGAGCCGACCTCGAGCGGACGAACCTCGCCCTGTGGCCGGCAACGATGGAAGACGCGACGCTGAGGGGGGCCCAACTTCGCCGGGGCGGCGTTGAGTGAGGTGGAGCTTTCCGGTGCGGACCTGCGGGACGCCGACCTCGTGGAGGCGAACCTGCAGGAGACCGACCTCGCAGGCGCCGATCTGCGGGACGCCGACCTCGCGGGTGCCGATCTGCGGGACGCCGACCTCGCGGGTGCCGATCTGCGGGACGCCGATCTCACGGGCGCCAAACTCCGTAACGCGGACCTCCCCGAAACGAAGCTCGGCGGGGCCGACCTCGCCGACGCCGACGTATCGCAGGCGATCTTCCG
>JAHENN010000062.1 GCA_018609665.1 Haloarculaceae archaeon
AGTCGGGGCCGGCACGGCCGGCCTCCAGGTGCTCGCGGTCCTCGAAGCCGGCCGCCGCCACCGGCAGCGGGCCGGGCAGCTCGTCGACGACCTGGACCCGGACCGGGGCGGCGGCCCGCAGCTCGAAGGCCGCCGTGACGCCCTCGCGGCTCGGCTCGAGCCGGCGCTCGACGACGACCCCTCCCCGGGAGACGACCACCGACTCTGGGGACGGTTCCATCGACGTTCGTGACCTCGGCCGCCGGACAGTATAAACGTCCGCCGGTATCGACGGCCGAAACCGGACCGGGCGACGGCGCGGCCGTCGGTCGGACGGCTTTTTGTGACCGCGGCGCGACGGCTCGCGTATGCTGGACGTACTCGACGACGAGCCGCGCGCGGTCGACACCCACGCCCACCAGCCGACGGGCGTCTTCCTCGAGGACGCCGGCGGCGAGATGATGCAGGACGCCGCCGAGAAGTTCGGCGCGACCCTGGAGACGAACGACTACGAGGAGATGGTCGCCGAGTACCGCGAGGCGGGCGTCGACCGGACGGTGCTGCTGGGCTGGGACGCCGAGACCAACACCGGCAACCCGCCGGTGCCGAACGACCACGTCGCGGAGGTGCGCGACGAGTATCCCGACTTCTTCGTCGGCTTCGGCTCCGTCGACCCGCTGAAGGACGACTGCGTCGAGGAGGCGCGGCGGTGCGTCGAGGACCTCGGCCTCTCGGGGTTCAAGTTCCAGCAGATCGCCCAGGGGTTCGCGCCGAACGACCCCGAGCACCGCGAGCTGTTCGACGTCATCGAGGAGCTGGGCGTGCCGGTGGTCTTCCACGGCGGCAACTCGACGCTGGGGGCGGGGGCGCCGGGCGGCCGCGGCCTCCGGATCAAGTACGGCGACCCGATGCTGATCGACGACGTCGCCGCCGAACACCCCGACCTCGACATCCTGCTGGCGCACCCGGCCTTCCCGTGGGAGAAACAGCAGCTGGCCATCTGCCAGCAGAAGGGCAACGTCTACATGGATCTGTCGGGGTGGCTGCCCCGCTACATCGACGACCAGGTGCTGCAGTACGCCGGCTCGATCCTCCAGGACAAGGTGATGTTCGGCACGGACTACCCGATGATAGAGCCCGCCGAGTGGCTGGCGGACTTCGCCGAACACACCGACTACCCGCCGGAGGTCCAGCGGAAGCTGCTGTGGGAGAACGCCGAGGCGTTTCTCGACCTCTAGACGAAGACCTGCCGCAGCAGCGCGGCCTGCCCGCGGCGGAGCCGTTCCAGCAGCGCGGACTTCGAGAGGTCGAGTTCCGCCGCCACCTCCTCGGCGGTGACGACCTTCGGCACCTCGAAGTAGCCCATCTCGAGGGCGGTTTCGAGGGCCGCCGCCTGGGCCGGCGTCAGGTCCCAGCGGGCGTCGACGCCGGACTCGCCCTCCTCGCGGAGCGGGGAGACCCGCTCCAGCCGGACGCCGACGGCCTCGCCGGCGGCCGCCAGCACGCCGTTGAGGACCTCCTGGCCGACGACGGCGCCGACGTGGCGCTCGACGCCGTCCCGGTAGCCGACCGATTCGACGAGGAACCCCTCGTCGATGAGCCGGTGGACGACGCACCGCTCCTTCGAGAGACACCGGTATGCGTAGCCGTCGTCAGTTTCGGCGCGGTGGAGATAGCGGATGCGGTCGTCGGCGTCGAGGGCATCGCCGACGGCGGCGGGCGCCGAGAACCGCAGCAGCGTGTAGCCGTCGGCCCGGCGCAGCGGCGGCGCCGCCTCGAGCGCCGTCCCGGTCGCCCGCGAGGCCTCCGCCAGCGGGCAGCCGTCGTCGGTGACGCGGAACTCGACGACCAGACACTCCGAAATCACGGCGGCGGTTCGGCGCCCACGTATTTAAAACAGCCACATGGACGGGTAAATCTGTATGTAGGAGTACCACATCAACAATAGGTAACGATGGACCTCGATACGGTGAAAGAGCGAGCGGGACCGCGGGAGTTCGGGCCCGCCGACGAGATGCCCCGGGAGTACAGGGAGGCGGCCACGCGGATGATCCAGTTCCACGCCAACAGCGAGATCATGGGCGCCTACATCGAGCGGCCGTTCATCCGGCAGGCGCCGTCGCTGGACCGGAAGCTCGCCGTCAGCGCCCAGGTGCAGGACGAGGTCGGCCACGGGCAGCTGCTCTACCGGGCCGCCGAGGAGCTCGGAATCAAGACGCGGGAGGAGATGCTCGACGAGCTGGCAAGCGGCGAGGGGAAGTTCCTCAACTGCTTCCACTACCCGCTGGACGACTGGTACGAGCTGCCGATGATCATGTTCTTCGTCGACGGCGCGGCGATGCGGCGGCAGGCGACGCTGAAGCGCACCTCGTGGGAGCCGTACGCCCACGCCATCGACAAGATCTGCTTCGAGGAGGGGTTCCACATCAAGCACGGCGAGGACATCCTCCGGACCATCGCGACCGGGTCGCGGCGGGACCGCCAGCGGCTCCAAGAGGCCTTCGAGAAGTGGTGGCCCCGCATCCTGCAGTTCTTCGGGCCGACCGACGACGATTCCACCCACGGTGGCTTCGCGATGGATGTCGGGCTGAAGACGATGAGCAACGACGACCTCCGGAACGCGTTCCTCAACGCCTACGTCCCGAAGGCCGAGAAGTACGGCCTCGAGCTGCCGGAGTACCCCCGCGTGGAGTACCACGAGGACGACGACTACTACGAGGTCTACGAGGAGGACCTCGACTGGGACGAGTTCTTCACCGTCGCGAAGAACGAACACCCCACGGGTGCCGGCCAGATCGACAAGCGCCGCCGCACCCAGGCGGCCGTCGAGTGGGTCCGCGACGCCATCGAGTCGCCCGACAGCACCGGCATCAGCCCCGCCGCGGCCGACGACTGATCATGAAGTGGGAAGTGTTCCGCCAGGAGAAGAAGAAGGACTACCACACCCACGTCGGCAGCGTCCACGCGCCGGACGCCGAGATGGCCAAGCAGTACGCCCAGATCATGCACGCCCGCCGGAAGCCGGCCAACAGCCTCTGGGTCGTCCCGAAGGAGGAGATCGCGGAGGTCCACGCCGACGACGCCGGCGTCGAGATGGGCGGCACAACTCAGAAGGAGTACCGCTGGGCGACCAACTACAACACCAACGAGTCCTTCGCCGAGGAGATCGAGGCCAGCCAGCGCGAGCAGGAACAGGCCGAGGAGGACCTCGCGGAGGCCGACCGATGACGCTCGAGGGCCCCGACGACCTGAGCGACCGCGAGCGGGCGGCCGTCGAGGCGGAGCTGCGGTGTCTCGGCGACGACGAGTTCGTCACCGCCGAGCGCTACACCGAGTGGCAGGTCCGCGGGCCGACGCTGGAGGCCGACATCGCCGTCGCCAACATCGCACAGGACGAACTCGGCCACGCGCGGCTGTGGTACGACCTGCTGGAGGCGTTCGGCCACGACCAGGTCGACCTCATCTGGGAGCGGGACCCCGCCGACTTCCGGCACGCCACGCTCGCCGAGCGGCCGTACGAGACCGGCGACTGGGCCGACCCCGTCCTCCGGGGGTACCTCTACGACACCTACGAGCGGCTCCGGGTCGAGGCGCTGTCGGAGTCGGCGTACGCGCCGATCGCCGACCGCGTCGAGAAGGTGCTCGGCGAGGAGGAGTACCACCGCGAGCACGCCCACAACTGGCTGGAGCGGCTCTGCGAGGACGCCGACGGACGGCGGCGGGTGCAGGCGGCCCTCGACCGGCTGTTCCCGCACGCGCTGACGCTGTTCGCCCGCACCGACCGCGAGGAGGCGGTCGTCGACACGGGCGTCCGGCCGGTGCCGCTGTCGGAGCTGCGGCGGGAGTGGCGCAACGTCGTGACGCCGTTCCTCGGCAGCCTCGGGCTGGAGGTGCCCGTCGCCGACCACGAGGCGCTGCTGCCGGCGGCCCGCGGCCGCGACGGCGACCACACCGACGCCTGGGAGTCGCTGTACAACGAGTTCACCTTCACCTACGAACAGCTCGGCCGGGACTCCGCGCCGGCGCTGATGCCGGAGCCCGGGGAGGCCGATGCCGATGTCTGAGGACGCCGTCGACGTCGAGGAGCTGGACGACCTCGAGGGCGGCCCGAGCTACTGCACCTACACCGACTACGACCACGGCGTCGCCGTCGAGGAGCTGCCGGCGACCGGCGAGGACGCCGACGGCCCCGAGGCGGCCGTCTTCGACGAACTCCGGGCGGTCGAGGACCCCGAGATGCCCATCTCCGTCGTCGACCTGGGGCTCATTTACAGCGTGACCGTCGCCGACGGCCACGCGACGGTGACGATGACGCTGACCTACACCGGCTGTCCGGCCCGCGACTACCTCCAGGAGGACGTCCGGCAGGCGGCGGCCCGCGCCGCCGGCGTCGACTCCGCCGAGGTCGAACTCGTCTGGAGCCCCGAGTGGAACCTCGAGATGGTGACCGAGGCCGGCAAGGCCGACCTCCGGGAGTTCGGGGTGTCCGTATGAGGAACCGCCCGGACCCCTCGACGGAGGCCGGCGACGACGACGCCGCCGAGTGTCCCTACTGCGGGTCGACGGACACCGACCGCGAACACCCGAAGGGCCCGTCGCTGTGCCGCTCGATGCACTACTGCAACGAGTGCAACGAGCCGTTCGAGGCGTTCGGGTGACCCAAACGGCCGTTTGATATTTCTGAAGACCCTTATTATAGCGAGCGGTAGCGACTGTTATGAGACGCCGAAGACTCCTCGCCGCCGTGGGGGCGACGGCCGCCGCGCTGGCCGGCTGTACCGCAGGTAGCCAGCAGCCGGTCTCAAGGGAGACGCAGGAGCCGTGTACGGCGACCCGCCCGGAGCCGGCCGACACCGACGGCGAGATGGAGCCCTACGAGTACCCCGAGCGACCCGACGAGTGGACCGAAGAGAACGTCGGACAGTTCCTCCAGACGTTCGAGAGCACGTACCGCCAGCACGAGGTCCTCCGCGCGGGGATGACGAGCTACGGGCACAGCGCCATCTTCAACGACGTTCGGCGGCGCGGCGGCGGCTATCGCGTCGAGTTGGAGACCGCCTACTACCACGAGTCCGAAACCGACCGCGGGACGGTCCACGCCGACAGCCCGACGTTCAGCGTCGTCTACGCGGTAACGAATGACCGACTTCGCCGCGCCGAGGGCGGGACGCGGGAGGCCGAACCGGACCCCAAGGCGGGCGAGACGGTCGCGTGCTGGTGAGCCGGCCGGGTCAGGCGCTGGTCTCCAGTTCGCCGCCCTCCGCCTCCCACTCGGTGAGGCTCCCCTCGTAGAAGGCGAGGTCGGGGTACTCGAGGTGCCGCAGGACGGTGTAGGTGTGGCTGATGCGACGGGCGGTGTTGCAGTACAGCAGGACGCGGCGGTCGGGGGTGATGTCGCGGGCCTCGAGCAGGTCCCGCAGTTCCGGCTCCGGGCGGAGGCCGCGGGAGTCGTCGTCGACGAGTTCGCGCCAGTCGAGCCGGACGGCCCCGGGGATGTGGCCCTCCTCGAACTCCCAGTCCTCGCGGGTGTCGACGAGGACGGTCCCGTGGTCGTCGACGGCGGCCTCGACGGCCGCGAGGTCGACCAGCGGGCCGTCCGTCCGGAACGCGGCGTCGTAGTCGGCCGGCTCGGGGTCGGGCGTCGCGTCGTCCGTCTCCTGGGAGAGCCGCCACGACGAGAAGTCGCCGTCCAGCAGGTGGAGCCGCGCCGGGTCGTGGCCGTACAACTCGGCGGTCACGAGCAGCCGGGCGGCGAAGACGCCGTGGGTGTCGTCGTAGGCGACGACGTGGTCGTCGGCACCGACGCCAGCCTCGCCCATCAGCTCGGCGAAGCGGTCGGCGCCGGGTAGCATCCCGGCCTCGCCGGCCGTCTCCGAGCGGAAGCTATCGAACGGGACGTTCCGCGCCCCCGGAAGGTGGCCGATGCCGTCGTACTCCCAGGCGTCGCGGACGTCGACCACGCCGACGTCGTCGTCGCCGAGCCGGTCGGCGACCCACGCCGCCGGGACCACTGCGTCGCTCATACCGGAGGGTCGGGGGCCGCGCCGTTTCAATATTGCATTCCGGCGCCGCTCCCAGCTACCCGCAACTTTTGCTGGTTTCTGACTTAAATGACGTCCGAGACGCCCGGAGAGACGACGGTTCACGCCGGGGCGGCGGCGCACGAACGGGCACCGAGGGCGGACGGTCGACGGCAATTATTTCTTCTTCTCGCGATGGTTGGCCGAACATTCCGGTAGTCGTAGTATTATGTGTGTGGTGGAACTACGGTTCAGCTGTATCATGACTGACTACGCAAACGAGGACGTGCTCGTATCGGCGGACTGGGTCGAGGACCACCTCGACCAGTTCCAGAGCGACGACCCCGACCACCGGCTGCTCGAGGTCGACGTCGACACGGAGGTGTACGACGAGGAGGGCCACGCGCCCGGCGCGATCGGCCTCGACTGGGAGGCGGACCTCCGCGACCAGGTCGAGCGTGACCTCCTGAAGAAGGACGACTTCGAGGCGCTGCTGAGCGACCTCGGCATCACCGAGGACACGACGGTCGTCCTCTACGGCGACAACGCCAACTGGTTCGCGGCGTACACCTACTGGGAGTTCAAGTACTACGGCCACGACGACGTCCGACTGCTGGACGGCGGCCGCGACTACTGGGTCCAGAACGACTACCCGCTGACCGACGAGGTGCCGGAGTTCCCCTCGACGGAGTACACCGCCAGCGGGCCTCGCGAGTCCATCCGCGCCTACCGCGAGGACGTCGAGAACGCCGTCGAGCGCGGCCTGCCGCTCGTCGACGTCCGCTCGCCCGAGGAGTTCAGCGGCGAGATCCTCGCGCCGCCGGGACTGCAGGAGACCGCCCAGCGCGGCGGCCACGTCCCCGGCGCACAGAACATCTCGTGGGCCGACGTCACCCGCGACGACGGCACGTTCAAGACCCGCGAAGAGCTCGAGGAGCTGTACGCCGGACACGGCATCGAGGGCGACGAGACCACCATCGCCTACTGCCGGATCGCCGAGCGCTCCTCGGTCGCCTGGTTCGCGCTGCACGAGCTGCTGGGCTACGAGGACTGCTCCAACTACGACGGCTCCTGGACGGAGTGGGGCAACCTCGTCGGCGCGCCGATCGAGACGGGCGAGGCCGACTGAGCGTAGCGAAGGAGGCCTCGAGGCGGAACGGCGAGCGAAGCGAGCCGTGAAGCAGGGCGAGGCCAGCGACTGACGACTCCGTAGCGAACTCCCGACAGCATCCCTTCTTTCGGCGGCGACCGCTGGTTACAAGCGACGCGCAGGCGTAGCCACGGGTATGACCCCCGAGGAGTTCCTCGACGCAGTGCGCGACGCCAACGACACCGCCCTCTCGCGGCTCGGGTCGTCGAAGGCGCTGTACGCCGACACCGCCGGCGAGATGGAGGCCGAGGAGGTGCTGGCGGCGGCGGCCACCGCCGAGCACCACGCCGCCGAGACGTACGCCGCCTGGGCCGACGACGCGGAGGCCGACGGCGACGACGAGCTGGCGGCGGCGTTCGCGGCGACCGCCGAGGAGGAGCGGGGCCACTACGAGACGGTCGCCGGCGAGCTCGACGCCCACGAGCCGGGCGAGGTGCCGGCCATCCAGGCGTACCTCCGCGGGCTGGAGGGCGACGTCGAGCGGCTGGGCGGCTTCGTCGGCCGGACGCTGGCCGCCGAGAAGTCCAAGGAGCAGGTGACGGGCTTCTTCGTCGGCGACGCCGACCCCCAGACAGCGCGGCTGTTCCGCGGCATGGGCGACGACCTCGACGCCCAGTTGGAGCGGGCGACGGAGCTGCTCGACGCCCGCTGCGACGACGACGAGCGGTGGGAGCGGGCCCGCGAGGCCGCGAGCGGCGCGATCCAGGCCGCCTACGAGGAGTACACCGAGCAGCTGGAGTCGATGGGCGTCAACCCCAAGCCGGTCTGCTGACGACGGCGGTCGCGGCTACTCCAGCGCCCGGCGCAGCGTCGTCTCGACGGCGTCGACGGCGGCCTCGAGGTCGTCGTACGTCGAGCGGCCGGCGGTCTGACAGCCCTTCTTCCGCTCGACCCTGACGGCCGCGGAGTCGACGACGTCCGGCCGGACGGTCACCTTCGCCGCGGCACAGACCCCGTCGTCGCCGGGCAGGCGGTACTCGACGATGCCGCCGCCGGCGTCGGTCCGCTGCCAGCCCGCCGGCGGCTCGGCCGGCAGCCGGCGCTCCAGCCGGTCGGGGTCCGCCGCTGTCTCGATTTTCGCTTGCATGAACCAGGGTACGGTCGCCGGTCGGATGGTCCTTGCGCCGGCGGCAGTTGGCGGGCAACGACCGGCTGCCGACGGGTCGATAGCCGGCGGGTGCTTCCGGTGTCACAGCCCTCTATTCGGTGGCCGCCGAACGTGCGGTATGCGACTGTTCTGGCACCAGCGAGACCTCCGAACCCGCGACAACGTCGGCCTGACGGCCGCCGCTCGCCGCGACGAGGTCGTCCCGGTGTACGTCTACGACACGGACCTGCTCGCGACGGTCGGCCCCCGACAGCGGGCCTTCCTTCTGGAGGGCGTCCGCCGGCTCCAGGAGCGGTACCGCGAGCTCGGCAGCGACCTCGTCGTCCGGGCCGGCTCCCCGGCGGCGGAACTCGTCGCGGTCGCCGAGGAGTACGGCGCCGACGACGTCTACTACAACGAACACTACCGGAAGCGCCGCCGCGAGCGGCAGGACCGCGTCGAGCGGGCGCTGGCCGACGCCGGCGTCGATTCGACGTCGCTGACCGACCTCGTGCTGGTCGGGCCGGGGAAGCTCGAGTCGTCGTACCCGAACCACAGCCAGTTCCACAACGACTGGGAGCGGGTGCCGAAGCAGGCGCCGGTCGACCGCCCCGAGGCCGACCGGCTGGCCGGCGTCTCCTCCGACAAGACCGTCCCGGTGCCGGACGCCGACATCGAGCTGCCGGAGGCCGGCTACGAGGCCGCCCGCGAGCGGTTCGACCGGTTCTGCAACGAGGGCATCTACACGTACAACGACACCAGAGACGACCTGCCGCGGGCCGTCGAGGCACCGACGCAGGCCGTCTCCCGGATGTCGCCGTACCTCTCGGCGGGGATGATCGGGGTCCGGGAGCTGTGGCAGGGGGCCTCCGAGATTCACGGCGCCGTCCACGGCGACGAGGCCCGCAACGTCGACAAGTACCGCTACGAGCTGTCGTGGCGGGAGCAGAACTACCACCTGCTGTACCACAACCCGGAGCTGCCGCGGGAGAACTACGTGTCGTTCCCCAACGAGATCGAGTGGCGGGACGACGAGGAGGCGTTCGAGGCCTGGAAGCGCGGCGAGACGGGCTACCCGCTGGTCGACGCCGGCATGCGCCAGCTCGAGCGGGAGGGGTACGTCCACAACCGGCCCCGGCAGGTGGTGGCGAGCTTCCTGACGAAGCACCTCCTGATCGACTGGCGGAAGGGAGCGCGGCACTTCACGAAGAAGCTGGTCGACCACGACTACGCCTCGAACTACGGCAACTGGCAGTGGACGGCCTCGACGGGAACGGACTCCGTCGACGTCCGCATCTTCGACCCCGTCAGCCAGATGGCCAAGTACGACGACGGCGCGACCTTCGTGACCGAGTACGTCCCCGAACTGCGGGACGTGCCGGCCGACGAGATCGTCGAGTGGCCCAACCTCTCGCGGGAGAAACGCGAGGAGCTGGCGCCGGAGTATCCCCACCCCATCGTCGACCGCAACGAGGGCTACGAGCGCGCACAGCGGGTCTTCGAGCGCGCTCTCGGCAAGCGGTAGGCACCGTCGCGGCCGTCGGCGCGGGCGGCAAGCGGTAGGCACCGTCGCGGCCGTCGGCGCTCTCGGCAAGCGGCAAACGCCTCGTCGACGCCCGGACTGAACTGCCCGGCTTCGCTACGCCGGGACATGGAGCCGACGCCCGACCTCGACGGACGGACCGCCCTGGTGACCGGCAGCGCCAAACGCGTCGGCCGGGAGCTGCTGTTGGCGCTGGCCGACCGGGGCGCCGACGTGGCCGTCCACTACAACACCAGCGACGCGGAGGCGGCGGCGACCGCCGAGGAGGCGCGGGACCGCGGCGTCGCGGCGACGACCGTCGGGGCCGACGTCACCGACCCGGAGTCGGTCGACGACGCCTTCGACGCCGTCGAGGACGACCTGGGGAGCGTCGACGTGCTCGTCAACAACGTCGGCGACTTCGACCCCCGTCACTGGAGCGAGATCGAGTGGGACGCCTGGCGCAACGTCGTCGAGACGACCTTCTACGGGACGGTGCTGTGTTCCCGGCGGGCGCTGGGACCGATGCGCGAGGCCGGCTGGGGTCGGATCGTCAACATCGGCTTCGCCGACAGCGACCTGATGCACGCCCACCCGGTGAACTTCCCGTACTTCGTCGGGAAGACGGGCGTCATCATGTTCACCCGGATGCTCGCTTACGACACCCAGGACGACGGGGTGACGGTCAACGCCGTCTCGCCGTTCGCCGTCGAGAACACCGTCTCGGACGTGGGTTCGATGCCCCGCGGCCGACCGGCCGCCTTCGAGGACGTCGCCGCGCCGCTGCTGTTCTTCTGCAGCGACGCCGCCGACTACATCAGCGGCGAGAACGTCGCCGTCGACGGCGGCCGGCTGCCGGAGGCCTGACCGTCGCGGCCGCCTGCGACCCGCGAATATCGTCCGGGGCGAGCGCCGCGGCCGGGGGTGAAGCGATGCGCGGACGACGCCCGGTGACGCGCGGACGATACCCCCGTTTCTTGCAGCGGCCAGAAAGCCGGTCAAAGCCGGTTGTTTATGTGCATGTGGCCGCTATCTGCGGATACGTTTCGTGGGTCGAAACATGGCTTCTGAGTGCAATCGACCGGGTAAAGACGCCCTTCGGGAACGGCTGTACGAGCTGATGAACGACGAGGACCGGTTGGTGGCCACGAAACGCCGGGAGGCGCTCGAGGTCGGAACAGCGTTCCTCGGGGTCGACCGCGGCCGAATCACCCGGGTGGCCGGCGACGACACGCTGGAGATCGTCGCTTCGGTCGGGCCGGCGGCGGACGCGCTGGGAGAAGGGGCGAAGATCGACCGCGAGACCGCCCACTGTCGACGGCCGATCGAGACGGGGTCGACGGTCGCGTTCACCGACGTCGGGGTCGAGGACCCGGCTGCCGGTCGCAACGCCGGCCGGTATCTCGGCGTCCCGATAACCGTCCACGGCGAGACGTACGGGACCGTCTGCTTCTTCGACGACGACCCGGAGGCCGAGCCGTTCGAGACCGTCGAGAAGCTGTTCGCGGAGCTCGTCGCCCGGCTGCTCGGCCGCGAAATCGAGGCGAACGAGTACGAGGAGACGATCGACGAGGCCGGACGGGCGAGAGAGCGGTCCGAGCAGAAACACCGGACGCTGCTCGAGACGGCGCCGAACGGCATCGTGCTGGCGGACGTCGACACGGGCGAAATAACGAGCGTCAACGAGCGGATGACGGAGCTGGTCGGTCGGTCGCGGGAGGAACTGGAGGGGATGCGGGTGTTCGGTCTCCATCCTGCCGAAGAGCGGCAGCGGTACGCCGAGCTGTTCGCGCGGGCGGGCGGTCGGGAGCGACGGAGCCGGTTCGACGACGGCGACCAGCTGCACGTCGAGCGGGCCGACGGGACGAAGCTCCCGGTCGAGATCAGCGCCAACACCGTCGAGCTCGGCGACCGGACGATAATCCAGGGCGTCTTCCGCGACATCACCGACCAGCGGCGCCGCGAGCGCGAGCTCGAGCGGAACCAGCGGTTCCTCGAGCGGACGCAGGAGGCCGTCGACCTCGGCGGCTGGGAGATCGACGCGACGACCGGCGCGCTCCGCTGTACCGACGAGATACACCGGATCTACGGGCTACCGGTCGACGAGGAGCTGACCCTCGAGACGGCGCTGGCGCTGTTCCACCCCGACGACGCCGACCGCGTCGGCGAGGCGTACGGACGACTGGTGACCGAGGCGGAGCCGTTCGACGTGGAGGCCCGGCTGATCGCGGCCGACGGACAGCGCCGGTGGGTCCGGGTCATCGGCGGCCCGACGTACGAGGACGACGGCGAGACCGTCGCCAGCTTCCGGGGGGTCACGAAGGACATCACCGAGCGCCGAGAGCGCGAGGCGGACCTCAGGATGAAGAACCGGGCCGTCGAGGAGGCGTCGCTCGGGATCTTCATCGCCGAGCGGGCCGACGCCGGCGGACGGCTCACCTACGTCAACGAGGAGTTCGAACAGCTCACCGGCTACGAGGCGGCCGCCGTCGAGGGCCGGCCGTCGAGCGTGCTCGAGGACGGGGCGGTCGACGGGGAGATATCGACCGAGATCGCCGCGGCGCTCGACGGAGGAGGTGCGCGGGAGCGGCGGCTGCTCCTCCGTCGGACCGACGGAACGTCGTTCTGGGGCGAGCTCACGGTCACGCCCGTCGGGTCCGGGGCCGACGCGGCGGACCACTGCGTCGGGTTCCTCCGCGACATCACGCCGGTGAAGCGCCGCGAGCGGCTCATCGACGTGCTGGACCGCGTGCTCCGGCACAACATCCGCAACGACATGAACGTCATCGGCGGCTACGCGTCGACGATAGCCGACCGGGCCGACGGCGAGCTCGCCAGGATGGGCGAGCAGATCGAGACGACGGCGTCGGCGCTCACCGCGCTCAGCGAGAAGGCCCGCACCCTGGAGGAAACGATGGCCACCCCGACGACCCCCGAGGTGCGCGACGTCACCGCCGACGTCCGGGCGGCCGTCGAGCGGCTCCGGGCAGACTATCCGGCGACGGAGTTCGTCGTCGACGTCCCGAAGGAGTGTCGGGCGGTCGGGACCGACCGGCTCGAGCGGGCGCTGTACGAACTCGGCGACAACGCCGCAAAACACGCCGGCGGCGCCCCCGTCGTCGTGACCGTCGACCGGACCGACGACCGCGTCGATATCGAGGTGTCAGACGCCGGGCCGGGGCTCTCCGAACAGGAGCAGCGGGTCATCGAGAGCGGGCGAGAGACGCCGCTGGAGCACGGCCAGGGACTCGGGCTGTGGCTGGTCAACTGGATCGTCACCGGCACCGGCGGCGACCTCGCGGTCGACGCCGACGACGGGACGACGGTGACGGTCACGCTCCACGCCGGCGCGGACGCCCCGGAGGCGGTCCCGGCCGAGTACTACCGGCAGGCCGCCCTCGGCACGCGGGCGGACTGACCCCCCGCTCAGCAGCCCTCGCAGTCGCAGTAGGCGTCACAGACCGGGTTGTCGCAGTCCGGCGACCGGGCCGTACAGTAGCTCCGGCCGTGTCGGATGAGCAGGACGTGCAGCGGGTACGTCAGCTCGTCGGGGACGACCGCGTCGAGGGCGTCGTGGGCGCGCTGGTTCGACGCCGACGCCGGGACGATGCCGAACCGCTTCGACACCCGCTCGACGTGGGTGTCGACCGCCATCGTCGGCTTCCCGAAGTGGAAGTTCAGCACGACGCTCGCGGTCTTCGGGCCGACGCCCTTGATGTCGGTGAGCCACGTCTTGGCCTCGTCGGTCGGCATGGCGTCGAGGAAGGCCAGCGAGTAGGCGCCGCCGGTCTCCTCGCGGATGGCCGCGAGCGCCCGCTGGATGCGCTCGGCCTTCTGGTCGGGGAGGCCGGCCACTCGGATGGTCTCACGGAGCTCGTCGTGGTCGGCGGCCTCGACCGCCGCGAAGTCGTCGTACTCGGAAAACAGCGCGTCGGCCGCGCGACGGGTGTTCTCGTCGGCGACGTTCTGCGAGAGGATGGTCGTCACGAGCTGGCGGACGCCCTCGCCGGGGTCGGCGCCGGCGTCGGCACCGTGTTCGCTCGTCCGCTCGACCGGCTCGTGGAGGTCGACCAGCGACTCGTGCAGCTCGCGGACCCGGGCGGCGTCCCACGACATAATCCGGCTTGCGGCGGCGCTGTATTGAGGGCGGCGAAAGCGGAGCGGGGCGTCAGACGACGACGACGGCGTCGGTCTGCCAGCAGTTCCGGAACGGGCCGGTCGCGGCCGGCGACAGCCGGAACTCGTAGGTGACGGTCCGGCCGTCGGGGCCGGTGACGGTGACGCGGCGGGTCGCGTCGCTCCAGTCCCGCTCCAGCGGCCCGGCCACCGCCTCGACGTGGTCGACCAGCGGCGCGTACCGCGGCGAGCGGAGCAGCCGCGCGAACCGGTCGTACGACCCCGTCCGGCGGCGGGCGGCGGGCGAGGCGAAGTTGTACGCCGTCCGGATGCCGGCGTCGTCGGTCGGGTCGTCGTTGTCGGCCAGCGCGTCGAGCTGGCGGCGGAGCGCCGTCTCGGGGCCGTCCTCGGGCGCCGGCGTCGGCGCCGTCTCGATGGGGTAGCCCGTCGTCTCCGTCCGCTCGTCCATGCTCGCGATACGGTCTCGAACGACAAAAGCGACACCGATGCGGCCGTTCGCGCCGTCTTCGCGGTCGCGGCGGTCGTCAGCGGTCGGGGTCGCCGAGCCGGTCGGCCACCGCGCCGACGACGTCGGTGAGGTGGGCGGTCCCCCAGACGGCGACGACGACCGCGCCGACGGTGTCGAACACCAGGTCGAGCATCGTGTCGGCGAGGCCGTACTGCGTGAGGACGGTGCCGGTGCCGGCCAGCGCCGCCGCCTCGGCGACGACGAACTCGACGACCTCCCAGAGGACGCCGAAGGCGAGCGTGACGATGAGGATGAACGCGAAGGTGAACCGCGGCGGCAGCCGGACGGCGTCGGAGTGCTCGTCGACCGCCCGGACGGTGGTGTAGCCGGCCGCCGCGACGATGCTCGACGACAGCGTGTGGGTGACGCTGTCCCACCACGACAGCGTGGTGTAGAAGTTCCCCGGCGCGAACGGCACCCCGACCGTTCCGAGGGCGTGCAGGAAGACGGCGGTCGTGATCCACAGCGTCAGCCCCGGGTCCAGCGGGATGTCGTAGTCCCGTTCGAGGACGGCCGGCAGCAGCGAGACGCCGAAGGCGACGGCGGTGTTGACGAGGATGCCCGTGTTGCCCTCCGCGAGGCCGACCGCGAACAGTCCGGCGAGGCCGACCTGCATGCCGCGGGTGAGCCGGAGCTGCCAGGCGTCGCTGGCGAGTCGGTCGCGGAGGCTCACGGGTGCTCCCTGGCGGCGTCGGCGTCGGCGTCGGCGCCGACGATGCGCTCGTCGAGCGGCGCCTGCCGGCGGAAGTACAGCTGGAAGACGACGCCGCCGAGGACGCCGGCGACGGTCGAGGCGACGAAGTCGAGCATGAGACGGTGCTCGACGGTCGCCTCCGGGACGCCGGGCCGCAGCAGGAAGCCGG
>JAHENN010000063.1 GCA_018609665.1 Haloarculaceae archaeon
CAGACGGTGGGCGCCCCGCCGGGGTGGTGCCGGCCGACCTTCGGGTCTCTCGCCACGTGCGGACCCGGTACCCACCCGCCTCTTTTATGACTGGTTCCGGATTTTCTTGCCGGAAGCAGCGCAGTCGAATTTCTGCTCTCCCCGGGCAATTTCCGCATCTCGGGACGAATTTGGGTCTCAGTTCGGAGAATACTCTTTAAATAGGTTCCCGTCGCCTCCGTACATGCATCGTAGCATAGGTGCTGTCGTCATGACACTGCTCATGGTCGCCGTCGTGGGGACCGCCGGAGCGGGTGTCGTGGGGGCGAGCCACGTGGCATCGGCATCGATATCGGACCAGACAAGCGGCGGCCAGACGGTGGTCGTCGACGAGGTGTACCTGCCGGAGGGCGGATTCGTCGCGATTCACGACTCCAGCCTCAACAACGGCGGCGAGGACGTCCTCGCGAGCGTTCGCGGGACGTCCGGCTACCTCGAGGCGGGCAACCACTCGAACGTGGTCGTCACGCTCGACGAACCGCTCGCCGAGGACGACACGCTCGTCGCCATGCCCCACCGGGACACGGACGGCGACCGCGTCTACTCGTTCGTCTCCAGCGGCGGGGCGGCCGACGGGCCCTACACCGCCGACGAGGAGATCGTCGTCGATACGGCCAACGTGACCGTCAGCGCGACGGTCGAGGCCTCCGACCAGCGGACCGACGGCTCGTCGATGGTCGTCGACCGGGCGGAGCTCTCGGAGAACGGCTTCGTCGCGGTCCACGACTCGACGCTGCTGGACGGCGCAGTGCTCGACAGCGTCGTCGGCGTCAGCGAGCCGCTCGAGGCCGGCGTCCACGAGGACGTCCGCGTCGAGTTCGACGAGGAACTCGGCTCCGAGGACACGCTGATTCCGATGCCGCACCGCGACACCAACGACAACGGCGAGTACGACTTCGTCACGAGCGAGGGCGCCGAGGACGGACCGTTCATCAACGCCGACGGCGAGGCCGTCACCGACACGGCGGCGGTGACGCCGACCGACGAGACGACGGTGACGATGTCCGACGGCCCCTCCAGCGGCTACTACGTCACGGTCGACGAGGTGCTTCTGGAGGACGGCGGCTTCGTGACGATCCACGACTCGTCGCTGCAGGACGGCGCGGTCTTCGACAGCGTCCGCGGCACGAGCGACTACCTCGCGCCGGGGCTCCACCGGGACGTCGGCGTCCACCTCGACGAGGAACTCGAGGAGGACCAGACGGTGATCCCGATGGCCCACCGCGACACCAACGGCAACGAGGAGTACGACTTCGTCGACAGCGAGGGCGCCGAGGACGGCCCCTACACCACCGACGAGGGCGACGCCGTCGTCGACACGGCCGAGGCGACCATCGCCGCGGAGGTCGAGCAGGGCACCGTCGAGTCCGACGGCAACACGGTCACCGTCGACCGGGTCGACCTGCCGGAGGGCGGCTTCGTGACGATCCACGACGCCAGCCTCTTCGCGGGCGAGACCTTCGGCAGCGTCGTCGGCACCAGCGACTACCTCGAGGCCGGTCACCACCACGACGTCGAGGTGACGCTGGACGAGCCGCTGACCGAGTCGCAGACGGTGGTCCCGATGGCCCACCGCGACACCAACGGCAACGAGGAGTACGACTTCGTCACGAGCGACGGCGCCGACGACGGGCCCTTCGTCTTCGACGGCGGCGCAGTCGTCGACACCGGGCGGGCGAGCGTGCTCGCACAGGTGACGTTCACCGGCGCCGAGGACGTCGACGACACGGTCACCGTCGACAGCGCGACGCTGCACGACGGCGGCTTCGTGACGCTGCACGACTCGACGCTGCTGGACGGCGCGGTGCTCGACAGCGTCCGCGGCACCAGCGACTACCTCGGGCCCGGCACCCACGAGGGCGTCGAGGTCGAGGTCGACGAGGTGCCCGGCGGCGAGGACACCTTCGTCGCGATGCCGCACCGCGACACCAACGACAACCAGGAGTACGACTTCCTCTCGAGCGAGGGCAGCGCCGACGCGCCGTACCTGGTCGATGGCAGCGCCAACGTCGCACCGGCGACGGTCGCCGTCGAGGCCACCGCAAGCGCCTCGATCTCCGACCAGAGCTCCGACGGCAGCACCGTCACCGTCGACGAGGCCACCCTCTCGCGGGGCGGCTTCGTCACCATCCACGACGGCTCGCTGCTGGACGGCGAGGCCCTCGGGAGCGTCCGCGGCACCAGCGACTACCTCGAGGCCGGCTCGCACTCTGACATCGAGATCGAGCTGGACGACCCCTACGAGGAAAGCGGCACCGCCATCGCGATGCCGCACCGCGACACCAACGACAACCAGGAGTACGACTTCGTCTCCAGCGAGGGCGAGGCCGACGCGCCGTACCTCACCGAGGGCGGCGACGCGGTCGTCGCCGACGCCTCCCTGACCGTCGAGTCGATGGACGAGGGGATGAACGAGGAGACCGACACGAGCGACGGCGACGGCGCCGGCTTCGGCGCGGTCGTCGCGCTGGTCGCGGTCGTCGGCGCGGTGCTCGCAGCCCGGCGCCTGAACTGAACGCCCGGCCCCGGCCGTCGGGTCCTTTCGGTTTCGGAACTATTATTATCCGGAATTGTGTGACACGCAATTACACACGACGGCCGGTGACGCGACGTGACCGCTGAGACGGCCGATATCGGCGCCTCGCGCGCGGAGAGCGACGAAAGGTTTAAGAGGTTTTCGGACTAACGTACACTTAGCAAGACGGCCCGGATTTTTGGGTTTTCGAGCCTCCGGAGCCGGGAGTAACTCATCATGAGCGACACACGAATCAGATCCTTCGAGGACGAGAACCGAACCGAATCGACCGAAGACGCCGACGAACGCGAGGACGCGACGACGTGTCCGGAGTGCGGTGCCCGCCTCGAAGCCGACACCGAGCACGGCGAGACGGTCTGCAGCGAGTGCGGCCTCGTCGTCGAGGAAGACGAGATCGACCGCGGGCCGGAGTGGCGGGCCTTCGACAGCGCCGAAAAGGACGAAAAGAGCCGCGTCGGCGCGCCGACGACGAAGATGATGCACGACAAGGGCCTGTCGACGAACATCGGCTGGCAGGACAAGGACGCCTACGGCAACTCCCTGTCGAGCCGCCAGCGGCAGAAGATGCAGCGCCTTCGGACGTGGAACGAGCGGTTCCGCACCCGCGACTCGAAGGAACGCAATCTGAAGCAGGCGCTGGGCGAGATCGACCGGATGGCCTCCGCCCTCGGCCTGCCCGAGAACGTCCGGGAGACGGCCAGCGTCATCTATCGCCGCGCGCTGGACGAGGACCTGCTGCCGGGACGGTCCATCGAGGGCGTGGCGACGTCGTCGCTGTACGCCGCCGCCCGGCAGGCGGGGACGCCGCGTAGCCTCGACGAGGTGTCGAACGTCTCCCGGGTCGGCAAGGACGAGATCGCCCGCACCTACCGGTACGTGGTCCGGGAACTGAGCCTCGAGATCGAGCCGGCCGACCCGAAGAGCTACCTGCCGCGGTTCGCAAGCGACCTCGAGCTGAGCGACGAGGTCGAGCGCCGCGCCCGCGGACTCCTCGACAGCGCCGCCGAGGCCGGCGTCCACTCCGGGAAGTCGCCGGTCGGACTCGCGGCGGCGGCCATCTACGCCGCGTCGCTGCTCTGCAACGAGAAGGTCACGCAGAACGACGTCAGCGAGGTGGCCAACATCTCGGAGGTCACCATCCGCAACCGGTACCACGAGCTGCTCGAGGCCGAGAAGGACCTCGACGTCTGACGGGAGCGTAAGACCGAAACGGCCCGCCGCCGCCGCTCCTGCATGGAGACGACCCGCCACTTCGTCGCCACCTGCTACGTCGTCAACGACGGCGCGACGCTGCTGCACGAACACGAGAAGCTGGGGATGTGGCTGCCGCCGGGCGGCCACGTCGACCGCGACGAGCTGCCCCACGAGACGGCGCTGCGGGAGACGTTCGAGGAGACGGGGCTGCGGCCGGAGCTCGTCGTCGAGGCCGGCCCCTACGAGACCGACCAGGCCGAATCGCTGCCCCGGCCGGCGGCCTTCCTGCTGGAGGACATCGACGTCCACGAGGACGGCCGCGTCGCTCACCAGCACGTCGACTTCGTCTACTTCGCCGAGAGCGACGACCGGGCGGTCGAGCCGGCCGGCCGCGACGAGGCCGCCGCCGACGCCTGGACGTGGTTCACGGCCGCCGACCTCGAGGCCCACGCGGACGACCTCGCCGCCGACGTCCGCGACCTCGGCCGGCGGGCCATCGAGACGGTCGGCTGACGGGCCACCCGCCGGCGTCGGGCGGGGGAGGGGGGTTATATTACGCTGCCGGCCGTACCCGGTCGCATGACGCACGTGTTACTCGCGGTCGACGACGACGAGGAGCGCGCACGGGCCCAGGCCGAGGCGGTCGCCGACCTGGACTGGGGCGTCGTCGAGGTGACGGTGCTCCACGTGTTCACCCACAACGAGGAGGGCGCCAGCGTCAGCCAGCTCGCCTCGGCCAGGACCGCCCGCGACGTCCTCCAGGCGGCCGACATCGAGGTCTCGCTCGTCGGCGGCAGCGGCGAGCCGGACGAGCGGGTCGTCGCCCACGCCGAGCGAACCGACGCCGACCTGATCGCCGTCGGGGGGCGCAGCCGCTCGCCGACCGGCAAGGCCGTCTTCGGCAGCGTCTCGCAGTCCGTGATGCTGAACGGCGACGTGCCGGTGCTGTACTGTCCGCTCGGGGAGTAACGGCGTCTCCGTCCCCGCCGCCGGTGCCTGACGCGGCGCCCGCGGCCCCGGCCGGTCACTCCGCCAGCGAGTCGATGTACCGGCCGACGTGGTCGTCCATGCGGCGCTTGAAGCCGGCCTGCCGGGCCAGCCGGTCGAGCTCGCGGGCGACGAGGCTGCCGTACTGGACGGCCTTCTTGTCGCGGGTCCGGGCGCTCGGGGGCAGGAAGTCGGCTGCCCGCCGCAGCGCGACCTTCCGGTCGTCGCCGTCGACGAGGCAGTCGGTGGGAAGCCGCAGTGCCGCGGCGACGACCCGGTCGTCCAGCAGCGGCGCGACGGGCTCGACGCCGGCGGCCCGCAGCGCGAGGACGTCCCGCTCCAGCCCCGCCGGCAGCTCGCCGATGACCTCGCGGGTGGCGCCGCGGACGGTGTCCGACTCGAGGCGGTCGTCGTCGGCCGGCGCCGCCACCTTCGCGTAGCCGCCGAACAGCTCGTCGGCGCCCTGGCCGACCGCCAGCCGCTCGTGGCCGTCGGCGGCGACCCGCTCGGCGACCAGGTACAGCGGCAGCGCGACGCCGACGTCCATGGGGTTCGAGCGGCCGGTCGCCGCGACGAGTTCCGGGACCGCCCGCTCGAGGTCGGCGTGGTCGAACTCGACGACAGTCAGCTCGCGGCCGAGGGCGTCGGCGGCCGCCCGGGCGGCCTGGATGTCGTGGCTCTCCGGGAAGCCGCCGACGTAGAGCGGGCCCCCGGTGCGGGCGGCGAGAACCGAGGAGTCGACGCCGCCGGAGAAGGCCACCGCCGGGGCGCCGTCGACGGCGTCGACCGCCTCGCCGACGGCCGACCGGACCGCCGCCACCGCTCGGTCGGCGTCGCCGAACGGCTCGGGGTCGGGCAGCGACCAGACGTGGTCGTCGCCGTCGGCGTCGCGGACGTGGCCGGCCGGCAGCCGCGTCGGCGCCGCCAGGTCGGTCGGGTCCGGGCTCCACTCCAGACGGTCCGGCTCCGAGAACAGCGGATACCGGCCGAGGACGTCCCGGACGAGCCGGCCGTCGACGGCGCCGGCGAAGCCGCGGGTTCCGGGCAGCGGGTCGCGGTCGTCGAGGGCGGTCCGGACCGTCGCGACGTCGGCGCCCTGCATCGTCACCACGGCAGCATCGACGACAGCCGGCGCTTGACCCCGCCGCCGAACTGCTGGACGCTGATGAACCAGGGCGTCCGCTTGCCGACGACGGTCGTCCGGCCGGCCTCGATGGCGTCGAGGACCCCCTCGGCGCTGCGGTGGTAGGCGTCGACCTCGGTGACCGCCTGGCCGACCATCTCGGCGATGTGGGCGTCGCTGCCGGCGGTCATCGACATGTCGTAGGTCTCGGCGAACCGCTCGGCCTGCCGGTTCGACCGGCCGGTGAACAGCCGTGAGTTGTACACCTCGACGGCGTCGGCGCTGGCCAACTGGCCGCGGCCGACGTGAGCGGCGACGCCGTGCCGCGACGACTGGAACGGGTGGGGGAGGACCGCGAGCCCGCCCAGCTCGCGGACCCGCTCGAGGGTCTCGTCGAACGGCAGTCCGGCGGGGACGAGCTCCTCGACGCCCAGCGCCAGCACGTGCCCCGCGGCGCTGGAGACCTCCATCCCCGGGATGCCGACGAGGCCGTACTCGCGGGCGGCGGCGGCCGCCGACAGCGACGCCTCGATTTCGTCGTGGTCGGTGACCGCCAGCGCGTCGAGGCCGACGGCCTCCGCCTGCTCGAGCAGCAGCTCGACCGGGTCGCGGCCGTCGTACGACAGCGCCGAGTGGGCGTGGAGCTCGACCGACAGCACACCCGCCCGTTGCGACGCCGGCACGAAAAGCCCGGGGTTAGCCGTCGGGCGGTGAGGCGTCGCCCCCCGGAATCCAGGATACCTCCTGGGTCACCGAGACGCGGCGGCCGTCCAGCCGCGCGCCGTACCGGACGGAGAGCCGGACGACCCGACCGTCCTCCCGGAGGACCGCCCTCGCCGTCCCGTCCCGCGGCGCCGTCAGGAAGCCCGGCACGGCCGCCTCGGAGACGCTCCGGGCCGACACCTGATAGCCCAGCGACGGCGTCCGGCTGACGACGACGGCGCCGTCGAGGAAGGCGGCGACGGTCGCCCGGTTGTCGACCGTCATCGGGGTGACGAGCCGGGCGTCGGGCCGCCGCTCGCCGTCGACGACCGTCCGTCGCCGCGTCCCGTTGCCGTCCTCGTACCGCACCGTCCGCGCGGCCGTCGCCGTCGACGTCTCCGGCACGAACCGCGCCGTCGCCGGCCCCTCGTAGCTCCGCCGCAGCAGCGTCGCCTCGGCGGTCACGGCGCGGCTCTCGCGGTAGGCGAGCAGCGTCTCGTTTCCGGCCTCGACCCGGAGCGTGGCCAGCCGGGTGCGGTTGCCGACCAGCGAGTCGGCGTGGGCCGCCCCCAGCGCGGCGCCGTCGACGACGCCGTCCTCGATGCCCGGGCCGTCGACACCGCCGTCCCCACGGTCGGTAGCCTCCGGCGACGGGACCTGCGCCGGCGTGACCGTCTCCGTCACCCCCTCGTCTGCCGGCGCGCCCGCCGGGGCGTTGCAGCCGGCGACGGCGAGCAGACAGACGACGACGAGCGCCCGGTACACGGCCCACCTCCGGCCCCGCGGGGCCTAACCCTTCCGCCCGTCCTGCGGGCGAAACGTCGCCCGCAACCGGCCGACCACCCTCCGGGTGACGGGATTCCGTGGTCTGGATCGCCCGACAGACCGCTCGAGAATCGCGCCGCTCGGGCCTCACGAGACGGATGCGACGACCACATCGCTCGACTCCGACCGGCCTCCGTCCACGCCGTCGGGGCGCACGAACCGCAGAAAGAACGCACGGGTCCGGCTTCGACGCCGGCCCTCGAACCGCTCGCGTTACTCCCGCCCGTCGCGCAGTCGGGCGAGCAGCAGCATCGATCCGAGAAGCGCCACTATCGCGATTCCGATGCCGAAGCCGGGCTGGTCCTCCGTCTCCGGCGGCGTGGCAGTGTCGACGGCGTCCGGCTCGTCGGTCGGCGTCTCTTCGTCGGTCGGCGTCGGCGTCTCTTCGTCGGTCGGCGTCGGCGTCTCTTCGTCGGTCGGCGTCGGCGTCTCCTGGGCGTTCGTGACGACGAACGGCGAGAAGCCGCTCGTCTCGGCCGTGATGCTGACGACGCCGTCGTCGACGTCGACGCCAGTGGCCAGCGTCTCATAGCCGCCGTCGGTACCGCGCAGGACGACGGCCTCTTCCGGCTCCGCATCCCCGAAGGGAAGGATACCAAGCACGGCGTCGGCGACCCCCGGGATGCCTACCTGCCGGCCGATGTCGAGCGGGACCTCTACCAGTTCGCTCGCGACCGCGGCCTCGACGATGACGACCCGTATATCGACCTCACGTCCGAGGGTGTCCGGGCCGTCGTCCGCCGCACCGGCGAGGCCGCCGCTGACCGCACCGGCGACGACTTCCGGGACGTCTCGAGTCACGACCTCCGGCGGCGCTTCGCTCAGCGGCTCCTCGTCAACGAGGCCATGAATCCCCGCGTGGTGATGTCCGTCGGTGGCTGGTCATCCTTCCAAGCGATTGAACCCTATCTGAACGCCCCCAGCGAGAACGTTGTCAATCAGGCCTTCGCAGACGCTGGGCTCAATTGAGTC
>JAHENN010000064.1 GCA_018609665.1 Haloarculaceae archaeon
CCGACGTAATCAAGATCGACGCCGAGGGGGACGCGCCGGCCGTGCTGGCCGGCGCCGGGGAGACGCTGGCGACCCGGCGGCCTGCGCTCTTCGTCGAGACACACGACGAGGGGTTCGGAGGCTCTCCAACAGCGGAACTACAGGGCCAGCTCCGGGACGCCGGATACCGGATCGCCGAACACGAGACGTACTGGCGGTGTCTTCCCGGGTCGTGACGGCGACGCCGCGCTACCCGTCCGACGACCGGGTCGACCCGCGGCTGCCGGCAACGACGTCGTCGTGGTACGCGAGGTACTGCGGGCCGACCTCGTGGTCGTCGGCCGTCAGGAGTCGCCGGCCGTCGACCGACGGTTCATATGTGTGGTCGACGGTCAGCAACCGCGGGTCGACGGTCACCGTCCCGTGTTCGAGGTCCGCCCGGTGGTTCGGACAGACCACGAGGGCGTTGGCCGGCGTCACGGGGCCGTCGTGCGGCGGCGCCGGCGGCATGAGGTAGTGGACGACGGCGTGGCCGGCCTCCGGGCCGCGCTGCCGTCGGTCGCCGCAGAGCATGCAGACGTCGTCGTGGCGGGCCCGAAGGTCGCGCTCCAGCGCCTCGCGGTCGGCATCCGCGTGGCCGGCGGCCGGCGAGTCCGTCTCCGCCGGCGGGTCGGCCGTCGACCTCGACTCCGGATCTGGGTCCGGGGCCGAATCAGACTCTATGTCCGACTCCGGCTCCGCGGCAGCGTCCCGGTCCGCGCCGCCGGGCGCCAGCCGGTCGGTCGTGACGACCAGCCGCCGCCCCTTCCGCGTCAGCTCGTTGACGCCATCGTCGCGGGCGAGGTAGCCGAGCGCGCGGAGCCACGCGCGGTACCGGTCGGCCGTCACCGCGTCGACGTCCGAGCCGAGCGTCGCCGACAGCAGGTCCGCAACCTCGACGTCGGTCAGCGGGCGGACGGCCAGCGCCTCCATCGTCGCGTCGAAGCCGTCGGTGATCGCGGCGAGCGCCTCGTAGAGAACCGCCTCGTCGTGGGTATCGAGGTACTCGCGGCCGACCGGTCCCGGACGGAGGCCGTCGTCGCCGGCGAAGACGCCGAGCCGTTCGAGGAACGCGAGCCGGCGCTCGCCGGCCCCGTCGGCGCCCAGGTCGTCGGCCAGCGCCTCGCGGTCGGTCGGGCCGTCGGCCCGCCGGAGCAGGCTCCGCAGGACGGCCGGCCACTCCGTCGGGTCGTCGGCGAGCGTCTCGACGGTCGCTCCTTCATCGGGCATCGTCGGAGGATGGGCCAGGGGACACAGGAACCTTCGGATACGGATTCGCGAGCGCGTCACACCGCCCGCGGGCGGTTGAAACGTCGTGAGCCTTAGGTGTCGTGAGGCCGAAACCAGTGGTGACGTCGACGCGGGAACTGCGTGACGTGGGGGGGACGCGTCGGAACGCCAGGCGGTCCGCCTCAGACATGTCCGTACTCACGCGCATTCGACGGCTGTTCGCCGGTCCAGCGGAGGTCCACGAGTGCCGTCGGTGCGGGACCACGCTCGCCGGCGGCGACGACCGCTGTCACAACTGCGGCGCCGAGGACGTCGTCAGCTACCGCATCGAGTAGGCGGGCCGCTCCAAAAGACGTTTACCGGTCGTTCGTACAACGCTATCCGTGTCCGCCCTCCGGAAGCTGTGGTCGCTGCGCAGCCGTCGGCCGTGGTTCGTAGCCGGGTCGCTCGGGGTGCTCGCCTTCCTGCTTGCGTACCCGTTCGTCCACTGGTGGCTCCAGTCGACCGGCGTCGCCGGCGGGTTCCGTTACTTCGACCTGGGCGCCTACCGGAGCGCCGTGAACAACTGGCTGGCCGGCGACCCCATCTACGTCGAGAACGAAAACGGCGGCTACCACGGCAGCTACCTCTACCCGCCGGTGTTCGTGCTGCTGTTCGTCCCCGTCGCGGAGACGCCGCTCCTCGGGTTGGGGTTCCGGCAGGCCGGCGTGCTGCTGAACGTTGCCTCCGTGGCGCTGCTGTGGGCCGGGCTGCAGGCCGCCGTCGCTGGCTTCGGGCTGTCGCTGGCGTGGTACGAGCGGGGACTGCTGCTGTGGGCGATCGCCGGCTTCGGCCCGGTGGTCGTCTCGATGCAACTGGCGCAGGTGTCGGTGTTCCTGGCCGGACTGGTTGCCTTCGGGCTGGCCGGGGTGGTGTACGACGGAGGAGGGGGCCGACTCGCCGCGTACGCGGCCGGGACCGCGACCGCGGTCGCGGGCACGATGAAGCTCATCTACGCTCCGGTCGGGGCGCATCTCCTGCAGGACCGCCGACGGTTCGCCGGCGCGGTCGCGACCGGGCTCGCGCTGGCTACGCTGTCGGTGGCCGTCTTCGGCGTCGACAGTCACCTCCGCTACCTCGACGTGTTGACCTGGGGGAAGGGCTGGGGCGAGTCCCGGGCGCCGTACCCGCCGTACCTCTGGCTGCCGCCGTACTACCGGCCGTTCCACGTCCTCGGGGCGACGGCCGGCATGGTCGCCCGGGTGGGGCTGGCCGTCGCCATCGCGGCCGTCGCGCTGCTGTCGGCGGACGCCGACGTCGAGGCCGAGACGTTCGCCCTCGGGGCGGCGGCGATTCCGCTGGTCGCGCCGCGGGCCTACACCCAGGACCTCGCGGTGCTGCTGCCGGCCGCCGTCGCGCTGCTGGCGACGGAGCTCCGTCGCGAAGACGGCCGTCCGCTCGTCCCCGTCGCCGGCGTGTGGCTCGCCGCCGTCCACGCCTACGGGCTGCTCGCGCTCGTCGTCGTCCTGAACGACCACGTCGTTCCCGCGCTGGACGGGTGGCTGCCGTGGGTCGAGCCGGCAGCCCGGGCCGTCGCCGCCCTCGGGCAGCCGGGGCTGTGGGCGGCGCTGCTGCTCGTCGGACTCGCGATGTACCGTGTCGTGGCGGCCGCCTCGCTTCCCGGCGACGACCGCTGAGCCGGGGGCGTGGGCGGCGAGCACTGCCGGCGCCGAAACCATGCCCACAATTAAACGGGAGGACTCCGCTACGTGTATCCGTGAGGCAGGCGATGCGAGTACTGTACGTCGACCGCGAGGGGGTGAGAGACAAGCCGGTCGGCCGTCTCGAGGAGCACGGCTTCCAGCTCCGTGAGGCCGGCGGGACGGCCGCCGCCCTGGAACAGCTCGGGTGGGCCGACTGCGTCGTCTCCGAGTACGACCTCCACGACGGCGACGGACTCGAGCTCCTCGGGGCGGTCCGCGAGCGGGCGCCGGAGCTGCCGTTCCTGCTGTTCACCGGGGCCGGAAGCGAGGCGGTCGCCAGCGAGGCCATCGGCGCCGGCGTCACCGACTACGTCGTGCGGGACGGCGACGACCCGGTCGCCGACCTCGCCGACCGGATCGAGCGGGCGACCGACGGCGGCCGGTCCCGGAACGCCCGGCTCCGCCAACTGCACGACGCGACCCGGAGCCTGGTGGCCGAGACGAAGCCGGAACGGGTCGCCGAGCTGACCGCCTCGGCCGCCCGGGAGGTGATCGACGTCCCCGAAGCGGCCGTCTACCTCGCCGACGACGGACTCAAGCTGGCGGCGACGGCCCCCGGCGGGGCGACCCCGGCCGCCGGCACCGACGCGTCCGTCGAGGAGGTCCACCGGGCCGGCGAGCCGGATGTCGCCGTCGACGGAGCCGGCAGCGGCGTCGGGGGACGGGCGTGTTTCCCGCTCGGCGACCACGGCGTCTTCGCCGTCGCGGCCCCGGAGCACGCCTTCACCGACGACGAGGTCCGGCTTGCGACCGTCCTGGCGGCCAACGCCGAGGCGGCCCTCGACCGGGCGGCCAACGGGGCGGCGCTCCGCCGGGAGCGGGACGACCTCGCGGCGCTGTTCGAGAACATCCCCGACCCGACCATCCAGACCAGAATGGAGGACGGCACGCCGATCGCCGAGCGGGTCAACCCCGCCTTCGAGGCGACGTTCGGCTACGACGGCGACCGGCTCCGCGGCGAGAACGTCGACGAGTTCATCGTTCCGGAGGGCCGCGAGCCGGAGGCCGCCGCCTACAACGACCGGGTTCAGGACGGCGAGGGAATCCAGCGGGAGGTCCGGCGTCGGACCGCCGACGGGCTCCGGGACTTCATCCTCCACGTCGTCCCGCACGACGTCGGCGGCGACGAGACCCGCGGCTACGCCATCTACACCGACATCACCGAACAGAAGAAGCGCGAACGGGAACTCGAGCGGCAGAACAGCCGCATCGAGGCGCTGCACGAGGTGGCCAAGCGGATGAAGTCCGTCACCGACCGGACGGCCATCTACGAGATGGTCATCGACGCCGCCGAGGAGATCCTGGAGTTCGACCTCTCGCTGGTCGACGAGGTCGAAGAGGGCATCCTCGTGCCGAAGGCGATCAGCTCCGGCGTCTCGCTGGAGGATTACTACCAGGAGACGCCGATCGAACAGGAGGACAACCTCGGCGCCGAGACGGCCCGCACCGGCGAGACGCGCATCGTCGACGACCTCCGCGAGAGCCGGTACGCGCCGGCGAACTTCGAGTACCGTTCGGCGCTGAGCGTCCCGCTCGGCGACCGGGGGATGCTCCAGGCCGTCGCCCGGGAGGAGGCGGCCTTCTCGGCGGACGACCGCCGGCTGGCGGAGCTGCTGGCCGAGCACGCCGTCGCGGCCATCAACCGCCTGGAGCGGGAGCGCGAGCTGGAACAGCGGGCCGCCGAACTCAGCAAACAGAACGAGCGGCTCGACCGGTTCGCCAGCGTCGTCAGCCACGACCTCCGGAACCCGCTGTCGGTCGCCCGCGGCCGGCTCGACCTCGCGCGGACGACCGGCGACGAGGACCACTACGCGGCCGTCGAGCGGGCCCACGAGCGGATGGACGAGCTGATCAACGGGCTGTTGACGCTGGCCCGGCAGGGCGAGCTGAAGAGCGACCCGGTGCCGGTCGGGCTCGAGGGCGCCGCCGACCAGGCGTGGCGGACCGTCGAGACCGGCGACCTCGAGCTGGTCGTCGACGCCGACGCGACCGTCGAGGCCGACCCCGAACGGCTCCGGCAGCTGCTGGAGAACATCTTCACCAACACCGCCGAACACGGCGACGGCGCGACGGCGGTCACCGTCGGCGCCCTCGACGATGGCTTCTACGTCGAGGACGACGGCGTCGGCATTCCCGAATCCAGCCGCGAGGACATCCTCGAGTCTGGCCGCTCCGGCACCGAGGACGGCACCGGCCTCGGGCTCGCCATCGTCGACACCATCGCCGAGGCCCACGGGTGGGGAGTCACCGTCACCGAGAGCGCGGCCGGCGGCGCCCGCTTCGAGTTCCGCGGCACCGACGACGCCGTCGGTCGGGAGTGACGGCCGGCCGGTTCCGAAGCCCCTATCGGCCGCCCGGACCGACCCCAGGTATGCTCGACATCGGCGCACACACCTCGATCGCCGGCGGCGTCCCCAACGCCGTCGACGAGCAGCTCGACTACGGCGGCACCTGCGGACAGATATTCACCCACTCGCCACAGGTGTGGCAGGACCCGAACATCGGCGACGAGGAGGCCGAGCGGTTCCGCGACGTCGCCGCCGAACACGACGTCGGCCCGTGGGTCATCCACTCGTCGTACCTGGTGAACCTCTGCACCCCGAAGGACGACCTCCGGGAGAAGTCGATCGACTCCATGCAGAAGGAGGTCGACGCCGCCGCGAAGCTGTCGATCCCGTACGTCAACGTCCACCTGGGCGCTCACACGGGTGCGGGCGTCGAGAACGGCCTCGACAACGCCGCCTCCGCGCTGGAGGAACTGGACGTCCCCGACGGCGTGACCGTCCTCGTCGAGTCCGACGCCGGCAGCGGGACGAAGCTCGGCGCCAGCTTCGAGGAGCTGGCCGGCGTGCTGGAGCGCTGTTCGCTGGAGCTGGACGTCTGTCTCGACACCGCCCACCTCTTCGCGGCCGGCTACGACCTCTCGACGCCGGACGGCGTCGACGAGACGTTCGCCGCGTTCGACGACGCCGTCGGCCTCGAGCACCTCGCCTGCGTCCACCTCAACGACTCCAAGCACGACTGCGGCACCAACAGGGACGAACACGCTCACGTCGGCGAGGGGAAGATCGGCGAGGCGGGCATGCGCGCGTTCGTCAACCACGACGCCGTCGAGGGCGTGCCGTTCGTCCTGGAGACGCCGACCGAGGGCGGCAAGTCCTACGGGTGGAACATCGAGCGCGTCCGGGAGCTGTACGAGGGGTAGACGGTAGCCGGGCGGCGACTGCGAGGTCCGTCATCGGATCGGGCGCCGGTCGTGCTGCGCCGGGAATCGGACAGCACGCCCTTTATTCGCCGCGGCCCGTAATCGCCACCGATGCGTCGGTTCTCCGCGGACTACCTCCGCCGGACGCGCGACGGCATGTGGGCCGGCGACCGGGAGACGCTCGACGCGCTGCGGCTGAACGACTGCGACCGCGTCCTCGACGTCGGCTGCGGCGAGGGGGCGCTGACCCGCGTCCTCCGGGAGGAGTGTCCGGGCGAGGTGGCCGGCTGCGACCGCGACCCCGCGCTTCTTTCCGACCTCGGCGGGCCCGTCGTCCGCGGGGACGCCCGCCGTCTGCCCTTCGTCGACGGGAGCTTCGACGCGGTGGTCTGTCAGGCGCTGCTGATCAACCTGCCGACCCCCCGGCAGGCGGTCCGGGAGTTCGCCCGCGTGGCGAGCGGGCGGGTCGCCTGCGTCGAGCCGGACAACGCCGCCGTCTCCGTGCGGTCGACCGTCCCCGCCGAGCGCCGGCTGGCCAGCCGGGCCCGCCGGCGCTACCTCGCCGGCGTCGACACCGACGTCGCGCTGGGCGCCGACGCCGCCGACCTGCTCCGCGCCGAGGGGCTGTCCGGCGTCTCCACCGCGCGGTACGACCGGACGTTCGTCGTCGAACCGCCGTACGGCGAGGCCGACGTCAGGGCCGTCACGCGGAAGGCCAGCGGCGCCGGCCTCCGGGCACGCCGGGCGACGATGGCCGGCACCGAGGAGGAACTGGACGCCCTCCGCGGCGAGTGGCGCGAGATGGGCCGGGAGGCCGTCCGGCAACTCCGAGACGGCGACTACCGCCGCGAGGAGACCGTCCCGTTCTACGTCAGCGTCGGCGAGGTGTGACGGAGCGTTTGACCGTTGCCGGAGCGCAGTCAGTTACAGCGTCGTTCCCATTCTCCCGTCGTCGTTTCCTCTGCCCGCCCGATGTGTCTGGATGGAGCGGGTTGAGAGCCCACCCTGGACTCGGAATAAAGCCATCGAAGGCCCTCGTGCCGCCCGTCCGTTCGGTCCGCCAGGGACCGCCCGTCGGGAAGCCGGTCGCCTGGTGGACCGAACGGGCGAGGCCCGCCTGGCGGCGCCGCCGCGCGAGGACCCCGCAGCGAACGGAGTGAGCGAGGCCCGTCGTTCGGACGACCGGCGGTCGCCCGTGATCGCGAACCGCTTCGAGTTTCGGACGACAGCGAGCCGTCACGAGGCGCCGAGCGCAGCGAGGGGCCTCGGAGCGGCGACCGGAGTCGGCCGAGAGCTTCGAGGTGGTGTGGTTCGTTGCACGCCGATTCAGCACGGACCGCCCGTACAATTCACACCCCACACCGATCGAGTGATTCAAGCGAATCCCCTTCCGGCTCAGGCACGCTTATCCGCCGGTCGGTCGTCGTGGTGACCATGCGCGCTGCCGTCTACCGCGGTCCCGGCGAGATCGCCGTCGAGGAGGTCCCGAAGCCAGAGATCGAGGCGCCGACCGACGCCATCGTTCGGGTCACCCACACCGCCATCTGCGGGTCGGACCTGTGGTTCTACCGCGGCGAGAGCGACCGCGAACCCGGCTCCCGGGTCGGCCACGAGCCGATGGGCGTCGTCGAGGCCGTCGGCGACGACGTCCGGTCGGTCGAGCCCGGCGACCGCGTGCTCGCGCCGTTCGTCGTCAGCTGCGGCCGGTGTGAGTTCTGCCGGCGGGGCCTGCACACCTCCTGCGTGAACGGCGACTCCTGGAGCGGCGACAACGGCGGCGCACAGGGCGAGTACGTCCGCTCGCCGCACGCCGACGGCACCCTCGTTCGGGTGCCGGACCGGTACGCCGACGACGAGGACGCCCTCGAGTCGCTGCTGCCGTTGACCGACGTGATGGGGACGGGCCACCACGCCGCCGTCAGCGCCGGCGTCGGCGCGGGCGACACCTGCGTCGTCGTCGGCGACGGCGCGGTCGGCCTCTGTGCAGTGCTCGCGGCCCGCCGGCTCGGCGCCGAACGGGTGATCGCCGTCGGCCACCACGAGGACCGCCTCGACGTCGCCGAGGCGTTCGGCGCCACGGCGACGGTCGCCGAGCGCGGCGAGGCCGCCGTCGAGCGGGTCCGGGAGCTCACACACGGCGGGTCGACCCACGTCATGGAGTGCGTCGGCGCCGCCTCGGCGATGGAGACGGCCATCGAGGTCTGCCGGCCGGGCGGCACCGTCGGCTACGTCGGCGTCCCCCACGGCGTGACCGACGAGGGGCTGGATGTCTACGCGATGTTCGGCGACAACATCACGTTGAGCGGCGGCGTGGCGCCGGTCCGGGCCTACGCCGAGGAGCTGATGGCGGACGTCCTCGGCGGGACGCTGGACCCCGCGCCGGTGTTCACGAAGACCGTCGACCTCGACGGCGTCCCGGACGGCTACCGCGCGATGGACGACCGCGAGGCGATCAAGGTGCTGGTGAAGCCCTGACTGCGGTCCATCGTGTTTAGTTAAGCGAATTCCACCAGACGGCGAAGGCTTGCAGCCACGTTTCCGCCGTCGTCGGCTGCACGTGACTGAAACTATTACTGAACGAAGAGGTACGTCGTTTTACTTCTCTGAAGACACGTTCGACAGC
>JAHENN010000065.1 GCA_018609665.1 Haloarculaceae archaeon
CGAGGACGCCCATGATCAGCGAGGCGTGGATCGGCTCTTCGAGGGCGCCGGCCGCCACCAGGGGACTGTAGTTCGTGACGTGACCGGTGTCGAAACACTCCAGTTCCGGCTTGACGCCCGCCTCGTTCATCGCCTCCAGCAGGTCCCGGATCTCGTTGAACGGGTTGTCGAACACCATGTCGAAGACGAAGTCCTCCCGGGAGTCGCTGTACTTGGCGTAGTTCATCGACCCCATGTTGAGCGCCGCGACGTCCGGCCGGACGCCCTCGACGTACTCGATGCGGGAGTCGACGGGCTCGTGCAGCGCCCCCGTCGAGAAGTTGATGAGGATGTCGGTGCGGGCCCGCACCTCGTCGTAGATCTCCTGGTAGATCTCCTCGTCGAAGGTCGGCGAGCCGTTGTCGGTGCGGGCGTGGATGTGGGCGACCGCCGCGCCGTTGTCCCGGGCCGCGGCGGCGTCTTCGGCGATCTCCTCGGGGGTGTAGGGGATGTCTTCGCACTGGTCGCGGGTCGTCAGCGCGCCGGTCAGCGCCGCGCTGATGACTGCCTTCTCGGGGTCGTTGCCTTTCACTGAGTCTTGTTCGATTGTCATGGGTGGTGGGGTAGCGGGTCGTGGTGGTGTCGGTCTGGCGGCTACGGCGCGGTGCTACTCGTCGTCCGGGCGGCCCTTCCAGTCGGGCGTGGAGTCGGTGAGGAAGGCGTTGAAGCCGTCCTCGGCGTCGTCGCTCATCGCCAAGAGCGTCACCATCTCGCGCATGTAGTCCAGCGCCTCGTCGAAGGCCATCTCCCGCTGGTTGTAGAAGGCCTCCTTGCCCATCTCGATGGTGAACGCCGACGGCGTCACGAGGCCGTCGACGAGGTCGTCGAGTTCGGCCTCGAAGTCGTCGGTGGGGACGACGTCGGTGGTGAAGCCGATGTCGTGGGCGGTCTCGGCGTCGAAGTGTTCGCCGGTGAAGAGATACCGGAAGGCCTGCTTCTCGTTGACCGTCCGCATCACGGGCACGAGCGCCTGGGCGGGGAAGATGCCGAGTTCCACCTCGGGGGTGCCGAAGGTGGCCTCGTCGCTGGCGAGGATGACGTCGCAGGCCCCCGCCAGCCCCATGCCGCCGGCCAGGCAGTAGCCCTCGACGGCGGCGACGGTGAGGGCGGCGGTGTCGACGGCCGCCTCGACGAGCCGCTTCATCCCGGCGAACCCCTCGCGGTAGGCCGCCGAGCCCTGGCCGATGGCGCCGGCCATCGACTTGATGTCGCCGCCGGCACAGAAGGTGCCGCCGGCGCCGCGGATCACGACGACGCGGGTCTCGCCCTCGTCGGCGTACGCGAGGACGTCGCACAGCCCGTCGATGACGTTCCCGTTCAGGGCGTTGCGGTCCTCCTCGCGGTCGATGACCGCACGGACGGCGAGGCCGTCGTCGGCCACGGTCACCGCCAGGTCGTCGTTGCCGAGGTCGTCGCTCGTGACCATTACGAGGTGGATGCGGGCCCCGGGTCATCACCGTTTCGGACGGCAGTAAACGAACAATAAGTTCAACCGTGACACGCGGAGCGGGCGTTCCCCGGCGGCGCGAGGGTTTATGAGCCGCGGTCCGAACTGGGAGTCATGGACGCGGACCCGATACCGTACGGCGACCACGAGGCGGGCCGGGACTGCAACTACTGGCGGCTGGACCCGACGTTGCGGTTCGAGGCCCGCCGCGTCTACCCCGACGACGAGTTCGAGTGGGCCGAGCCGGTCCTCGAGGAGTTCGGCGAGGTACTCGGCAGCCGGATGGCCGACACCGCCGACCGCATCGACGAGGCGGGCCACGAACTGCGGTCGTTCGACGAGTACGGCGACCGGCTGAACGAGGTGGAGTACCACCCGCTCATGCAGGAGCAGGAGGAGATAGTCTACGAGGAGTTCGGCGTCACCCACGACGCCTTCCGCGCGCCGCCGGGGCGGGAGGAGCCGCTCGGGCTGACCCACCCGCTGATGATGCAGGCGCTGCTGTCCTACGTCGACGGCGGGTTCACGTGCCCGGTCTCGATGACCAACGGCGCGGCCATCGTCCTCGAGAAGTTCGACGACGGCTCGCTGTCGGAGTACTTCGAGGCGCTGACGGCCCGGAACGTCGACGACCACATCGAGGGCGCGATGTTCCTCACCGAGGAGCAGGGCGGCTCCGACGTCGGCGCCAACGAGGTGCGCGCGGAGCCGGCCGGCGACGGCACCTACCGGCTGTACGGCGAGAAGTGGTTCTGCTCGAACATCGACGCCGAGGGGGCGCTGGCGCTGGCGCGGACGCCCGAGGCGCCGGACGGCGTCGAGGGCCTGTCGCTGTTCCTCGTCCCCCGGACCAAGCCGGACGGCGAGGTCAACGAGGCGCACTTCCGGCGGCTGAAGGACAAGCTCGGCACCATCTCCGTTCCGACCGGCGAGATCGAGTACGAGGGCGCCGAGGCCTACCTCGTCGGCGAGGAGCAGGAGGGGTTCAGGTACATGGCCGAGATGATGAACTTCGAGCGGCTGACCAACGCCACCGGCGCGGTCGGCATCATGGGCCGGGCGCTCTTGGAGGCGAAGGTCCACGCCGCCGACCGCGAGGCCTTCGGCGACGCCATCGACGAGTACCCCCTGATGCGCCGGGACCTCGTCGACATGACCGTCGACTACGAGGCCGCCGTCGCGTTCTCCTTCGAGGCCGCCCGGTTGCTGGACGAGCGGGAGCGGGCCTCGGGAAGCGACGCCGACGACTCGGCGGCCTACCAGCTGATGCGGCTGTTCATCCCCGTCGCGAAGTACAAGACCGCCCGGATGGCCGTCGAGACGACCTCCTACGCGATGGAGGTGCTGGGCGGCAACGGCTACGTCCGCGAGCACACGACCGAGCGGCTGCTCCGGGACGCCCAGGTGCTGCCCATCTGGGAGGGCCCGTCGAACATCCTGGCGCTGGACACCCTGCGGGCGCTGAACCGCGAGGACGCTCACGAGGCGCTCCTGCCGTACGTCGAGGAGCGGCTCGACGCCGTCGAGCACCCGAGCCTCGAGGAGCCCGCCGCCGCGGTCGAGGAGCGGTTCGGCGAGCTCCAGGCCGCGCTGGCGACGCTGGCGACCGAGGACGGCGACTACGCCCAGTACCACGCCAAGCGGCTGGCGGACCTCATCTTCGACGTCGTCACGGCGGCGCTGCTGCTGGCGGAGGCACAGACCGCCATCGACCGCGACGACGACGGCCGGAAGGCGCTGGTCGCCCGCCGGTTCGTCGAGACGCGGTTCGGCGACGACGAGGCCTACGGCGTCACCTCCGGCGAGCGGTTCGCCATGGAGGACGACGTCTTCGCGGCCGTGGCCCACTACGCCGGCGTCGACCCCGAGTCGCTGGTCGAGGCGGTCCCGGCCGACGACTGACCGGCGGCCGGCGGCGGCCGGCGAGCGCGGCGGTCAGCGTCCGACGAATGACCGGCGGCCGACGGCGGACGACCGACGACCGGCGACACCCCGACCCGTTCCAGCAGCGGTAAGAGCGTCCGCCACGAAGGCCAGGCATGGACGCCGAGGCCACCGTGCGGGCGTACTACGAGGCGCTCCGGGCGGGGGAGCCGCTGTACCCGTTCTTCGCCCGGGAGGAATCGACCGTCAAGTTCGGCATCGGCGAGCGGCTGACCGGCTACGAGGCGATTCGAGCGGGTCTGGAGGCACAGACCGAGACGACCGCCGACTGGACCGTCGACTCCGGGCGGCTGGTCGTCGAGACCGCCGGCGACCACGCGTGGTTCTCCGACGACGTGTTCATGGCCTGGACCGACGTCGAGCGGGACCGCCGCTACGCGTTCGACACCCGCTGGAGCGGGACGCTCCAGCGCCGCGCGGACGACGCCGACGCGACGCCGTGGCGGTTCGTCGGCATGCACGTCAGCACGGAGGGCGAGACGGCGTGACCGGCCCCATCTCCGAGGAGGACCGCGAGCGGACGATGGGCCGGCTGAAGGTCGGCAGCGTCCTGCTGGTCGGGCTGTCGGCCGGGCTCATCACCTCCCAGGGCGACGCCTCCCCCCGCGTGGTCGTCGCCGCCGTCGTCGCCGGACTCGCACTCGGCGGCCTGCTGGTCTGGTATCTGTTTCCGAGCCTCGAGGGGCTGGCACCGGCCTCCGACCGCGACTACCGGCGGTAGCCGCGGCACACCGGTCCCGTTATTACCCGGTCGGACCCAGGTGGGAGCATGTCACGAGCCGCGGTCGTCGGCGCCGGCATGACGGAGTTCGGCGTCCACGACACGCCACTCGAGGAGCTGTTCGCCGAGGCGGCGTTCGACGCCCTCGACGACGCCGGCGTCGGCGCCGGCGACGTGGAGGCGCTGTACTTCGGCAACGCGATGAGCGGCCAGGCGGAGAACGCCACCCACCTGGGGCCGAAGGTCGCCGCCCACGCCGGAATGGCCGGACTCC
The DNA here is from genome assembly GCA_018609665.1 of Haloarculaceae archaeon. GTDB lineage: Archaea > Halobacteriota > Halobacteria > Halobacteriales > Haloarculaceae > Natronomonas. The sequence continues at coordinate 4,426 of JAHENN010000065.1, forward strand.
CGGTCCAGCGCTTCGAGGACGCCTGCGCCACGTCGGCGAACGCGTTCAAGAACGCCGTCCAGGCCGTCGAGGCCGGCGTCCACGACGTCGCCCTGGTCGGCGGCGTCGAGCGCTGCACCCCGGAAACCGGCCGCGACACCGCCGCGATGACGCGCGTCTTCGCCTCCGCGTCCCACCGCCACTACGAGCAGCCGGCCGGCCTGACCTTCCCCGGCGTCTTCGCCCTGCTGACGAAGCGGCACATGCACGAACACGGGACGACGGAGGAGCAGCTCGCCCACGTCGCCGTCAAGAACCACGGCAACGGCGCGCTGAACCCGCGGGCGCACTTCGGCAAGGAGGTCACCGTCGAGGAGGTCCTCGACGGCCCGGTCGTCGCCGACCCGTTCCGGCTGATGGACTGCTGTCCGTTCTCCGACGGCGCCAGCGCCGTCGTCGTGGCGGGCGACGACGCCGCCGACTCCTACGACGCGCCGGTCGACGTCGCCGGCGTCGGCCACGCCACGGACGTCGTCCCCATCGCGGACAAGGCGACGCCGCACGTGACGCAGGCGGCCCGCGACGCCGCGGGCGAGGCCTACGAGCAGGCCGGCACGACTGCCGACGCAATCGATTTCGCGGAGGTCCACGACTGCTTCACCGGCGCGGAGGTGCTGGC
>JAHENN010000066.1 GCA_018609665.1 Haloarculaceae archaeon
CAGACGGGCGACCCGGACCGTGGTGCGGTCGAAACGGAGGCGGCGGGCGGCGCCGAGTCGGCGTCAGCCGGGCCGGGCGGCGACGCGGCGACGGACGCCGCCCTCGACGAGGTCCGCGAGGAGCTACGGGAACTCCGACGGACCCAGGAGCGGCTCGAACGCCGGGTCGCGGCGCTGGAGGCGGGCGACGGCGACGCTGGCGGCGCGTCGCCGCGGGCCGACGGACCGTCGCTGTCGCCGACGGAGGCGCTGTCGAAGACGACGCTGTTCGTCCGCGAGGGGACCCGCGGCGGGCCGACCCTGGAGGACGCCCACCAGGGACGGGCCGACCGGGAGGCGCTGGCGGCGAACCTGGAACTGGAGCGGCACACCCGCTTCGACGCGACGGACGCGACGGTCGACGGCGAGTCCTACGAGTCGTTCCTGGAGTCCTCGCGGGCCTACGGGTTCGTCCGGTGGCTGACGACGGAGCTGCTCTTCGAGATCCGCGCCACCGGGTCGACGGACGCGATGCGGTACCTCTACGACGCGATTCCGGACGCCGACCGGGCGTTCTTCGACGAGACGGTGACCGTCGGCGACGGCGAGGAGCGCCGCGAGGCGACCTTCGACGTCGTGGTCCGCGACCGGACCGGCGAGCCGCTGTTCGTGGCCGCCCTCGAGGAGGGCCGCGAGCCGACCGGCGCCGCAGCCGTCGAGCCGCTGGTGACGAACGCCTCGGACCTCTGTGCGGCCAACGATACCGTCGGCGCCGCCTTCGTTGTCACCGCCAGCTACTTCGAGGCCGACGCCACGGAGGTAGCGCAGGAGGCGACGGCCGGCAGCCTCCTGAGCCGGGGTCGGTACCGGAGCTTCGTCTCCCTCGCGCGGAAGAACGGATACCACCTCTGTCTCGTCGAGGCCGGGGAGTCGTCGCTGTACATGACGCTGCCGGAGCTGTAAAACACCTCCCGCCGGGCCGGATGCGAGCGCAGAACGAGCGTCAGCCTTCGATCTCGGGGACTTCGTCGATCTTCATCCCCTCGAGCTTCTCGACGATCTCGTCGAGGTCGGCGTCGAGGTCGCTGACGAACGCCGCCGTGTCCTCCGTCGTGATGGCCCCCTGGCTCGACGGCTCGATGAGGTTCTCCTCCTCGAGGACGCGGAGCGAGTAGCGGACTTTGTGGTGCGGATATCCCGTCTCGTTCGACATCTTGACGATGCCGATCGGCTCGTTCTCGATTACCATCCGCAGTACCTGCAGATGGCGTTCCAGCATGTCTACTTCCTTCTCAAGTCGATCTATCATGGCACTTGTTAACTTGTGTTTACCCAATTTAAAGGTTGTTGTCTACCTCACTCGTCGAGCGGTCGTCGCCTCGCTGCTCCCAAATGGTTCGGAGGTGGGATATATAGCCCTTGTGACTGTGGCCCACGAACCCGGGTGCCGACGGGCGGCCAGCGGCGCGCGGACGGCCGCTCCGGGCCGAAAGCGGCACCGCGGCGGCCGGCAACCGGTATCGAAATCTGTTTAGCCCGCTGGTCGGTAAGTCGCGCCGATGACCGTAACGATCGTCGGTTCGCAGCTCGGCGACGAGGGGAAGGGCGGCATCGTCGACGTCTACGGCGACGCCGCCGACGTCGTCGTGCGGTACCAGGGCGGCGACAACGCCGGCCACACCGTCGTCCGCGACGGCGAGGAGTACAAGCTTTCGCTGGTGCCGTCGGGGGCGGTCCGGGGGAAGACGAACGTGCTCGGCAACGGCTGCGTCGTGAACCCGGCGACGCTGTTCGACGAACTCGACGCCCTGCGGGAGCGTGGGCTGGATCCCGACGTCCGGGTCGCCCGCCGGGCCCACGTCATCCTCCCGTACCACCGGGTGCTCGACGGCATCGAGGAGGACGCCAAGAGCGAGACCGACAGCGAGGTCGGCACCACCGGCCGCGGCATCGGCCCCACCTACGAGGACAAGGCCGGCCGCCGAGGGGTCCGGGCCGGCGAACTCGCCGACCCCGAGATCCTCCGGGATCGCCTGGAGTACGTCGTCCCCCAGAAGCGCGCCCTCGCCGAGGACGTCTTCGGCGTCGACGTCGGCGAGACGGAGGCGTTCGACCTCGAGGCCCTCTACGAGGAGTACAGCGACTACGGCCGGCGGCTCCGCGAGGAGGGGATGCTGGTCGACGCCGGCGCCTTCCTCGCCGACCGCATCGACGACGGCGAGACCGTGATGTTCGAGGGCGCCCAGGGGACGGTGCTCGACATCGACCACGGCAACTACCCGTACGTCACCTCCTCGAACCCGACCGCCGGCGGGGCCGCCGTCGGGTCGGGCGTCGGGCCGGCCACAGTCGGCGACGGCGAGGTCGTCGGCGTCGTGAAGGCGTACCTCTCGCGGGTCGGCAGCGGCCCGATGCCGACCGAGCTGGCCGGCGTCGAGGGCGACACCCCCGGCTACGACGGCGACGCCGCCGACCACGAGGAGGAGCTGGCCGACCACATCCGCGAGGCCGGCGGCGAGTACGGCACCGTCACCGGGCGACCCCGGCGGGTCGGCTGGCTCGACGTCCCGATGCTCCGACACGCCGCCCGGACCAGCGGCTTCACCGGCCTCGCTGTCAACCACGTCGACACCCTGGCCGGCCTCGAGGAGGTGAAGGTCGCCCACGCCTACGACCTCGACGGCGAGACCCTCGAGACCATCCCGGCGACGACCGAGCGGTGGGCCGACTGCGAGCCGGTCTTCCGGAGCTTCGACGGCTGGCAGGACGTCGACTGGACGGCCGTCGCCGAGACGGGGTACGACGCCGTCCCCGACAACGCCCGGGCCTACCTGGAGTACCTCGCCGAGGAGGTCGGTGCCCCCATCTACGCCGTCGGCGTCGGCCCCGACCGCGAGGAGACAGTCATCGTCGAGAATCCCTTCTGAGACTCCTCGTTCGGGCGTGTCTGCGTGTTATGCGGGTGGTTCGTCTATGGTTTCGGTGAAATGAACTGCACCACCTCGAAAGCCCTCGGCCGGCTCCGGTCGCGCGGCTCACGGCTCGCGATGCTCGCGGTTCCCTCCGGTCACCGCTCGCACGGCTGGCGGTCTCCCGTCGGTCGAGCGCGCGTCGCGCGGTGGTTTTCTCGATTTTTGATTTCAGCCCCTTGGTCTGTAATGGAATCACTACTTTTGCGGGAGTCGAGTAACGGTCAGCATGATAACTTCGCCGCCGCCGGACGAGGGAGAATCGGACATCCACGCAACCCGTTTCTCCGGCAAACCGGGCGGCATGAAGGCCTCCTTCTCCGATGGCCGGCGCCTTTCGTCCTCCACGGGAGGTGAACCCTGCCTCGCCGTTCGCCACACGGCCGGGCCGGAAGGACGGGCGCGAGGGCCCGCTCGATAGCGGTATGGTGGGTGGCGTGGAGCAGATCATCTCGTTCGTGCTGACGGGGACGCGGTGCAGGACCGGGCGGATTCGGGTCCTGCAGGCGCTCGCGGACCGGCCGCGCAGCGCCGACCAGCTGGCGGACGTACTGGACATGGAGCACCGGACGGTGCGCGACCACCTCGACGTGCTCGCCGCCAACGACATCGTCACGCATTCCGGTGACGACTACGGCGCGGTCTACTCCCCGACCGACCGGGCGCGCGACCACTGGGCGACGGTCGAGGGGATCCTCGACCGGGCGGACATCGAACGCGTCGAAAGCGACCGGTCCCGCCACGACGGCCGACCGGGGCTGCTGCGGACCGCCGGCGAGCACGACTCGAGGCACCCCGAGAGCGACGACGCGGGGTGACCCATGGCGCGTCGAGTGCCGGTCAGGGGCAGGCGTTCCGCGGGAAGCGACGGCAGAACCCCTCGCTCTCCCGCGATACACGCGTGTAATGTGATACCGTTCGACGACGAAGCTTTAACAACTGCGGCGAAGAAGTATACAATTGGAGGTCGATAAAAATGTCCGAGCATTCCAACCCCGAGCTTCCCCCGCTTCCGTACGACTACGACGCGCTGGAGCCGTCCATCTCCGAGCAGGTCGTGACGTGGCATCACGACACCCACCACCAGAGCTACGTCGACAGCATCCAGAGCGCCGAGGAGACGCTCGCGGAGAACCGCGAGGCCGGCGACTTCGGCGGGTCGGCCGCGGCCATCCGCGACGTGACCCACAACGGGTCGGGACACTACCTCCACACGCTGTTCTGGGAGAACATGTCCCCGAACGGCGGCGGCGAGCCGTCGGGCGAACTCGCCGACGCCATCGAGGAGGACTTCGGCTCCTACGAGGGCTGGCGTGGCGAATTCGAGGCCGCCGCGGGCGACGCGAGCGGCTGGGCGCTGCTGGTGTACGACCCCGTCGCCGACCAGCTGCGCAACATCGTCGTCGACCAGCACGACCAGGGCGCGCTGTGGGGGAGCCACCCCATCCTGGCGCTGGACGTCTGGGAGCACTCCTACTACTACGACTACGGGCCGGACCGCGGCAGCTTCGTCGACAACTTCTTCGACGTCATCGACTGGGAGAACGTCGCCGAGCAGTACGACAACGCGACGAGCCAGTAGCCGACCGTAGTCACAGCCTCGCGTTTTTTCGGCGCCACGTCGCCAGCAGCGGCGCCGTCCCGTCAGACTCCTAAGCCTCCCGGGACGTAGCCACGCCCATGCCGCGACCCCGCGAGGCGTTCGAGGAGCTGCGTCCCTTCGAGTTCCGCGACCCCGAGGAGGTGCTGGAGCGGGAGTACCTCTACACCGTCTACGAGATTGCCCGGCTGCTCCAGGGGCTGGAGCCGGACCGGGAGCTGCCGGCGGAGACGGAGGCGGTTCTGCTCGACTGGGCCATCCCGTGGATGCTGGTCAACAGCGAGGCGTTCGTCTTCGCCGAGCCCGAGCGCGACGACGAGCCGGGCCACTACGGGCTGGCATGAGGCTGCTCGTCGCCGGCGACGACGAGGTCGACGCCGGCAAGACCACCTTCACCACGGGGCTCATCGAGCGGACCGGCGTCCGCGGGTTCAAGCCGCGGGCCGGCAACGGCTACTGGTACGACCACGACGACTACCGCCGGGCCGTCGAAACGGGGCGGCTCTACGGCAAGGACGCAAAGCGGCTGGCGGCGGTCTCCCCGGGCGACGTCCGCCCGGAGTCGATCAACCCCGTCCACCGGCTGTGGCTGCCGACGCCCGGCCGCGGGAAGGGGCTGCTCGGCCGCGAGGGACGGACGTTCCTCGTCGACCGGGTGACCGGCGACGACGGCGCGGACCGGTACGTGGTCAACGGGACGGTCGAGCTGCCGTCGTCGGCCCGGAAGGGGCTGCCGCTGGCCGACGCCGCCACCGTCGAGTCGCTGCCGGAGCTGAACGAGCTGATGGCCCGGCGGCACGCGCCGGCACTCGAAGCGCTCGCGGCGCGAATCGACGGCCGAGGGGCCGCCGTCGTCGAGTCGTACGCCGACATCGCCCGGCCGCTGTCGGCGTTCGTCCCCGACGCGGTCGCGGTCGTCGGACCGCGGCGCTGCCGAATCTACGACGGCCGGCGGTACGCGCGGGCCTGCGACGTCGCCGGCAACAGCCCCCACGAGGGGCGGCTCGAGGAGCGGGTCGCCGACGCCGTCGACCTGCTGGACCCACTCGCGGACCTGACGTTGCCGGCGCTATCCGGCGACGAGCGGGCCGACCCCGCCGCGGTCGCCGACGAGTACGGACCGGCGTACGAGGAGCTGCTGGCGGCGGTCTGAGCACGCAGGCGGCGTCGACCCGCCGTACAGACGCACGCGGGTCGCTCCCGACGGCGGGTGTCAGCAGCCAGGGTGCCCTCCGTGCGGCGGGCGGTCGGAACGGGTCCGGCCGAGGCCACCGCGAAGCCGCGAGGGAGCGCCGCTACGGCGCGTCTGCGTACATACGATCGGCCGTCGGAAATAAATACGTTCGGCTCAATCCATCCGCGCCGCACGGGCGGCGAGTTCGACGTGGTGGTGGGGGTTCGTCTCCACGGCCGGCCGTGGCCCGGGTACATCGCCTCGAGGGACCCGTCGACCGCCTCGCGGAGACGCTCGATGCTGTCGACCAGCGCCGGCCGGTCGCCCTCCGCGAGGTCCGTCCGGCCGAAGCCGCCGTTGGCGAACACGAGGTCGCCGGCGAACAGCAGCCCCGACGCCGGCGCGTAAAAACAGAGGTGGTCGTCCCTGTGGCCCGGCGTGTGCAGCGCCTCGAAGCCGTCGTCGCCCAGCCGGAGCACGTCGCCGTCGTCGATTTCGTGGTCGACCAGCCGGTGGGCGGGGTCGAACCCCCAGACGTCGACGTCGAAGGCGGCGGCGACGCTCTCGACGTTGCCGACGTGGTCGGGATGGGTGTGGGTGAGGACGACGGCGTCGAGCCCGCCGGTCGCCGCCTCGACCCGCTCGACGGCGTCGAAGCCGTCGCCGGCGTCGACGAGGACGGTCCGCTCGCCGTCGACGAGGAAGGCGTTGCTCGTCATCGACTGAACGCCCGCAGCGAGGTTGCGAACGGTGGTCATCGGCCGGGGTACCCGGCGCGAGGATTTCGTCTTTCCACTCCGTCGGCGACTCCGAAACCGTCAAACCCGGACGCGGCCAACCTCCCGGCAGTCGATGACCCTCACCAAACGTATCATCCCCTGCATCGACGTCGACGTCGACGAGACGGGGGAGGCGGCGGTGTACACCGGCGTCAACTTCGAGGACCTGGAGCACACCGGCGACCCGGTCGAGCTCGCCCGGAAGTACAACGAGGCCGGCGCCGACGAGTTCGTCTTCCTCGACATCACCGCCTCGGCGGAGGGTCGCGAGACGATGCTCGACACGGTCTCGGCGGTCGCCGACGAGTGTTTCATCCCGCTGACGGTCGGCGGCGGCATCCGCACCACCGACGACATCAGGGAGACGCTGCGGGCCGGCGCGGACAAGGTCTCGATCAACACCGGCGCCATCCAGCGGCCCGAACTGGTCGACGAGGGCGCCGAGGCGTTCGGCAGCCAGTGTATCGTCATCAGCGTCGACGCCCGGCGCCGCTACGACGAGGCCGGCGAGTTCTACGCCGAGGTCGACGGCGAGTCCTGCTGGTTCGAATGTACGGTGAAGGGCGGCCGCGAGGGCACCGACACCGACGTCGTCGAGTGGGCCCGCGAGGCCGCCGACCGCGGCGCCGGCGAGCTGTTCGTCAACTCCATCGACGCCGACGGCACCAAGGAGGGGTACGACGTCCCGCTGACGGCGGCGGTCTGCGACAACGTCTCGACGCCTGTCATCGCCTCCTCCGGCTGCGGGTCGCCGGCCCACATGGAGGAGGTGTTCACCGAGGCCGGCGCCGACGCGGCGCTTGCGGCCTCCATCTTCCACTTCGAGGAGTACTCCGTCGACGAGGTGAAACGCTACCTCGACGACCGGGGCGTCCCGATGCGGGTCTGACCGCGGCCCGTCACGGCGCCGGGTCGCGGTCGGCCGTCGCGCTCTTCACTCCTCGGCGTCCTCGTCGTCGTCGAGCCGCCGCTTCAGCATGTAGCCGGCACCGCCGAGGCCCGCGAGGCCGGTCGCGACGCCGAAACCGGGGCCGTCGGCGCTGCTTTCCTCGGTGTCGACCGGCTCGCCGTCCGGCGTGTCGTCCGTCCCTCCGCCGGTGTCGTCGGTCGTGTCGTCCGTCCCTCCGCTCGTGTCGTCCGCCTCGTCCGTCTCGTCGTCGACGGCCCGGCCGGCCTGTTCCTCGGGCGGCTCGTAGACGTACATCCCGTCGTTGGGGTAGCTCCGGTTGCCGCCCTGGAAGCCGTCCTCGGTGAGGATGACGCGGCTGTCCGGGAGCGTGTAGACGTTGTCGACGTTCCGGACCGAGTCGTCGACGTCGGCCATCGCCTGCTCCTCGGTGAAGTCCGGGCCGACGACCACCGGCTCCAGCGTCGAGACGTCGTAGCCCTCCTCCAGTTCTGCCCGGTAGACGACGCCGCCGTCGACCCGCTCGAGGGCGATGTCGCCGCCGTCGTTCGAGGGGCCGGCGAGGTCGTCGTTGAACTCCGAGATGCCGAAGTAGATGTAGTCGCCCGGCTCGACGCCGTCCCGGACATCGACGCCTTCGGCCTTGTTGAACTCGATTGAGGCGCCGACCTCGGTGGCGGCGTCCCGCGTCTCGAGGAACGGCACCCGGCGCAGCTCCTCGTCGACGCCGTCCGGGCCGTTCGCCTCCCACTGGCGGGCCCACTCGAGAATCTCCTCGCGGCCGATGAGGTCCCGGTTGCCGTTCTCGATGACCTCGAGGTCGGCCTGCTTCAGCACCTCGGCGGTCACCTCGTCGCCGCGCTCCCAGTCGGTGTGGGTCGCCAGGTAGTCGGCCTGGTCGACGTCGTCGTAGTCGGCGATCCAGGCGGCGACCTCGGCGTTGCTGGCGTGGCCCAGTTCCATCCACTCGACCTCCAGCGGCACCTCCGCCGGCGACCGCCCGGAGGCGGCGGCGTCGTTGGTGATCTTCGGCGCGTACAGCGTCCCCGCGACGTCCATCGGGTCGTCGTAGCTCGGAATCGGCTCGTCGGCGACGAACTTGTAGATGCCCTTGCTGTCGCCGTCCGCACAGCCGTAGACCGTCCGCTCGTCGGGCATGACCGCCGGCGCCTCCCAGGAGACCCGGCCCATCGCGTAGTGTTTGACCGGCGTGATCTCCTCGGCCGGTGCCGCCGGGTCCTGTATCTCGACGTGGTAGCCGTAGCGGTACGGGTTCGGGTACGCTCCCGTGATGGGCTCGATAGGGTTGCCGTCGCCGGCCTCGACGGGGTCGGCGCCGAGGTAGTAGGCGAGGTGTTCGACGCCGTCGAGGTTCCAGTACCCCTGGACGTACCACCCCTCAATTTCGTCGTACTCGCCGACGGCGTCCTGGATGTCGACGGGGTTGGGCCGGTTCCAGAAGTGAATCGCCCCGGCCGACCCCTCGCCGGTGCCGGCCTCGTGTATGTCGCCGACGGTGTCGGTGAGGCTGGCCCGCGGGTGCGAGTAGTTCTCCTCGGAGGAGACGGGCGTCCCCCACGGCGTTAGGTCGCCGTAGCAGTTGATGCGCGTGCCGCCGAGCTCGCGGAACTGCGGCGTATTGACCGTGTTGATGGCCTCGTCCGCGTCGGCCTCCCACTCCCCGTCGCCGACCTTCCGGAGCGGCGTCCGCATGATGTTGCCGGGGCTGTTCTCGTCGTTGGTGAACATGTACCCCTCCGTCCCCTCGTCGTTCGTCGCGACGAACTGGTTGGAGTCGGGGTTGTAGCCGGAGTCGCCGTAGGAGGTGCCGGCGAAGTTGTCCGTCGTGACGTCCCGGCCGTCCGGCGTCTGCGTGATGCCCCACCGCTCGGTGCCGCCGTTGATAGGGTCGCCCTCCTGGATGAGGACCTCGAACTCGACGTCGGCCGCCCGGACCCGGTCCTGCTCCTCGCCGGACGGCGGCGACGGCTCCGCGAAGTCGTCGTTGGTGCCGTCGAAGTCGAACGTGAAGTTCCGGTAGTAGCCGAGACCGCCCCTGTCCCACGGCGCCGGGTTGTCGCGGCTCGGGTGCTGGACGCTGTGGAACAGCGTGCCGTCCTTCATGACGTACGGCCCGGTCATCTCCGCGCCGAACGCCGTCGTCGAGAACCGCTTCAGCTCGCCGACGACCGTCGGCGCCCCCTCGGTCAGGGTGTCGTCCGGATTAATCTCCCGCTCGCCCCTGTCCTTCTGTCCCGCCGCCACGCCGGTCACGCCCGCACCGACCGCCGCGGCGACCGACGACCGCATCAGGTTCCGCCGATTGAGCTGCATGCATTCGGCTCGACCGACGATTAAATCAAAAGCGCTTGTAATAGATATACGGGCAGCTACGACGGATATATACTGCTCCGTAGGAGTCTGTGCGGCACGCCGGGCGGCGAACGCCCGGAAGCGGGTCTCTCGGGCGACTCCGAGCCGTCCCGGTCGCCCGTCGCCCGGCGAGCGCTCGGGTGCTCTCCGGAGCGCTATGTACCGGTCAGAGCCGAACGTAGCCCCAATATCCACGTTCATAGGGGTGGCCGTCCGCGGTCCCGTCATGCCGAGCACCGAGACGGCAGCCGACGGCCGGGTCCACCGGGAGTACGTCATGGACGTCCGCATCGTCGAGCGGACCGAAGGCGGCGCGACGCGGTACGCCTTCGAGGCGCCGGAACACAAGGGTATCGCCTTCGACGACCCCGAGGACGCCGAACTGTACGCCGACGTCTACTTCGACGTCAACGGCTTCGAGGAGGCCGGCACCGGCGACCGGGGGGTCCCGCCGGTGATCATCCAGGCCGGCCGCGACACGCTCGCGGCGTACTTCCTGACCCACGACACCATCGACGAGCAGTGGGTCGGCTCGTTCATGGGCGTCCAGCCGGGGAAGGTGGTCCGGTACGCCTCCCGGGTCCGGGACCGCGCGCAGAACATCCGCGAGCGACTGCGGGAGCGAGAGCGGAACCAGGAGCGGGAGCGGGTCTGAGGCGAACGACTGCGGGAGCGGGTCGGCGCCGCGCCGGCAACCGGAATCAGTCGGTATTTAGCCGACCGGCCTCTCCCTCTAGGAGTGACGTGGCGGTGCACCTGGTGCGGGCGGGAGTACGACGCCGACGACCCGCCGTGTGAGACCTGCGGCCGCGAGAGCTTCGAGCGGGTCGACGGCGACTCCTCGGCCTTCGAGACCGACTCCTACGTCTGGGTCTGCGAGAACTGCGGCCGCGAGCACGTCAAGAACGCGAAGATATGCACGGGCTGTAGCCACCCGTCGCTGGCGAAGCGGCCGGTCGGCGGCGACGACCTCGCCGACGAGCTGGAGGCGCCGGGCTATCTCGACGTCGGCTGGCCGTACCTGCTCGGCGCCGGCGTCGTGGTCGCGGTCGTGGCGCTGGCGCTGGCGGGCGCGATCCCTGTACCGGGCGTCGGCGGCCCGCCGGCGCCGCCGGAGGCGCCCGGCGAGGCGACGACGGCGGCCGGACTCGACCTCCGGACCGTCGAGGGCGAACTCCGCGGCGAGTTCGAGGCCGAACGGGGCACGGAGCGGGACCGCGACGACGGCCTGTCGGCGCTGGCGACGTACGCCGTCCGCCACGACGTCGCGACCCGGTACGACCCCGACTACGAGGGAGAGATTCCCGAGGTCCGCGCCTTCGGCCCGGACTGCGCGACGGAACTGGGCGGCGACGTGGTCGAGCTGTCGGTCCGACCGGACGCGTACGACGGCGAGGCGGCGCTGGCCGAGGCCGTCGCCGCCGACCTGCTGGAGCGCGATGCCGTCGAGCGGCTCGTGACGGGCGAGGCGGGCGCCGAGGCGGTCGCGGTCCACGTCACGCCGGACGGGGCCCTGGCGGTCGCCTACGTCGCCTGCTGAGACGGCTCAGGCCGCCGCCTCGAAGGCCTCGCGGAAGGCGTCGGTCTTGTCGGTGACGCCGTCGGCGGCCGCCTCGAGGGCGTCCAGCGGCTCGATGCTGCCGTCGGTCTTGATCGTGACGATGGGGTCGGTCTGGCCGCCCGACTGCTCGGGGTTCATGTCGTAGGTGGCGGCGGCGACGCCGTCGACCTCGAGCAGCGCGGCCTTCAGGACGTTCATGAAGGTGTGGTCCTCGCCGGCGATTTCTATCGACAGTTCGGTCTCGAGGTTCTCGATGACGCGGAGTTCCATTGGCGTCGGATAGACGCAGCGGCCGTATGAGCGTTACGCACCGGCGCCGTCGGCACGCTTTTCATCGGCCGGACCCGGCTCGGGGTATGGACGGACTGGAGTTCGGCCTTGAGGGCCGGACGGCGGTCGTCACCGGCGGGTCGCGCGGCATCGGGCGGGCCATCGCCGTCGGGTTCGCCGAGGCCGGCGCCGACGTCGTCCCGCTGGCCAGAAGCGAGGGGGACCTGACCGACGTCGTCGCGGCGGTCCGCGAGCGGGGTGTCGAGAGCCGCCTCGAGACCGTCGACGTCACCGATACGGACGCCGTCGCCGACTGCTTCGACCGCCTGGCCGACGACCTCGGCGTCGACGTCGTCGTCAACAACGCCGGAATCAATCCTGACGCCGCCCTCGGGCCGCCGGAGGCGGTGACCGACGAGGGGCTGGAGCGGGTGCTCGCGGTCAACCTGGAGGGTGCCTTCGCCTGCGCCCGGGCCGCGGGGCCGGCCCTGCGGGACGGCGGCGGCGCGCTCGTCAACGTCGCCTCCGTCGGCGGGCTGGTCGGGCTGCCGCGGCAGCACCCCTACGTCGCCTCCAAACACGGCCTCGTGGGGCTGACGAAGAGCCTCGCCCTCGATTGGGCGCCGGCGGTCCGGGTCAACTGCCTGGCGCCCGGCTACGTGGCGACCGACCTCACCGAGGAGCTGCGCGAGGACGACGACCTCCGGCGGTCGGTCGTCGAGCGGACGCCGCTGGAGCGGTTCGCCGACCCCGGGGAAGTCGCCGGCCCGGCCGTCTTCCTCGCCAGCGACCTCGCCAGCTACGCCACCGGCGCGACGCTGGCCGTCGACGGCGGCTGGACCGCGCGGTAGCCGGCCTGCCGATGGTAACGGCGCCGCCGCCGTGGCTTTCAGCCGTTCGCGCTCGCCGCCGCGTGCCGAACGATGGTCAGTTCCGCGACAAGGCTTTAGGAGCCGGCCCCGCACGTCGGAGCCATGAGCGACCCCGTGCTCCTCGACGTCGAGGACGGCGTGGCGACGCTGACGCTGAACCGGCCGGACGACCGCAACGCCCTGAGCGCGGAGCTGTCGGCGGCCGTCGTCGACGCCGTCGACGAGGTCGAGGACGACGACGAGGCGCGGTGTCTGGTGATCGAGGGGGCGGAGGGGACGTTCTGCGCCGGCGGCGACGTCAACGCGATGGTGGAGCTGATGGGCGGCGCCGCCGAGTTGCACGAGGCCGTCGAGCGCATCCAGCACGAGACCCACCGCGTCATCCGGCGGGTCGCGGAGTTCCACCTCCCGACGGTCGCGAAGGTCGACGGCGTCGCCTACGGCGCCGGCGCCAACCTCGCCATCGCGGCCGACATCACGCTGGCGTCGGCCGACGCTCGCCTGTCCTTCGGCTTCCGGCAGGTCGGGCTCGGCATCGACTCCGGCACCTCGTATCTCCTGCCGCGACAGGTCGGCGTCAGCAGGGCCAAGGAGCTGGTGTTCACCGGCGAGATGCTCGACGCCGAGGCCGCCGCCGACCTCGGGCTGTTCAACCACGTCTACGAGGAGGACTTCGACGAGCGGGCAGCGGAGTTCATCGAGCCCATCGCGACCGGCCCGACCGTCGCGCTGCGGCACTCCAAGAAGCTCATCGAGCAGGGGATGGACGTCTCGCTGAAGGACGCCCTCGACAACGAGGCCGCCGCCCAGGCGGCCGTCTTCGCCACCGACGACCACGAGGAGGGCGCCACCGCGTTCATGGAGGGCCGGGAGCCGGAGTTCGAGGGCCGGTGAGCCGGCGATGAACCACGAGGCCTGGCGGGACCGCGAGCGGACGACGACGGTCGCCGTCGACGGCCACGACCTCGAGGCCGCCTACTACGAGGCGGGCGACCCCGGCGACGAGACGCTGCTGTTCGTCCACGGCATCCCGACGTGGTCGTTCCTGTGGCGCGGCGTCGCGCCGGGCCTCGCCGAGGACTACCACGTCGTCGCGCCGGACCTGCTCGGGTACGGCGACTCCGCCGCCGGCGAGGGGTTCGACCGCTCCATCCGCGCCCAGGAGGCGATGCTCGAGGAGCTGCTCGACGCCCTGGAGGTCGGGACGGCGTCGGTCGTCGCCCACGACGTCGGCGGCGGCGCGGCACTGCGGCTCGCGGCCCACGGCGACCGCGTCGACCGGCTCGTCCTGTCGAACGCCGTCTGCTACGACTCCTGGCCCGTCGAGTTCGTCGCCACGCTCGGGCTCCCCCGGACCGCCGAGGCCGACGACGAGGCCTTCGAGGCGAAGCTCGATTCCGCCTTCGTCGACGGGACCTACGGCGAGGCCGACCCGGCGTTCGTCGCCGGGATGAAGGCGCCGTGGCTCCGGGCCGGCGGCAAGCGGGCGCTCTCGCGGGCGGCCGTCGCGACGAACACCAACCACACCACCGAGATCCCGTACGGCGACATCGACGCCGACGTGCTGTGTCTGTGGGGCGCCGACGACGTCATGCAGCCGCTGTCGTACGGCGAGCGGCTGGCGGCGGACCTCGGCGGCGAGGTGGTCGCCCTCGAGGACGCCTACCACTGGGTCCCGGAGGACCGGCCGGAGCGGTACCGCGAGGAGCTGCGGGCGTTCCTGACCGAAACCGACTCCACGGAGGAGGGTGAGTAGCGCGCCATGACCGACGGCGACCCCGACTGGGAGTTCAAGGAGCGGGACGTGCTGGTGCTGCGGGAGCTGTCCCGCGACCCACAGCTGTCCTCGCGGGACCTCGCGCGCATCCTCGAGGAGAAACACGACATCGACGTCTCCCACGTCACCGTCTCGGAGTCCATCCGCGGGATGCGCGAGGAGGGCGTCTTCCGGGAGGCCATCATCCCCAACGAGGAGTACTTCTACTTCGCGATGTTCGAGTTCAAGTTCGACCCCGGCAACTTCGCCGAGGAGTGGCGCCCCGCCATGGAGTACATCCGCGACTCGCCGAACACGCTGTTTTACTTCCTCTCGGACGGCGAGTACCAGTGGAAGTCGGTGATGATGTTCCCGACCCGGGAGTCGCAGTCGCGGTGGATCCACGAGTTCTACAAGCACCACGGCGACGCCGTCGACAACCTTCGCAACTCCATCGTCCACAACGTGCTGAAGTTCCGCACCGACCCGGAGATACTCGAGAGCCTCCCCGAGGGCGACCGATAGCATGGACCGCGACGGCCCGCTCCGGGCGGTGGCGCTCGTGGTCGGCGGGCTCGCCGCCCTCTTCGTCGCCGTCCTCCTCGTCGCGCAGTTCTCCGACCGCGGGCCCGCCGCCGCGCTGACGCTGCCCCTCTCGGTGGTGCTGCCGCTGTCCGCCGGCGTCGGCTACTACTACTACGTCCGCTCCGACGACCGGCGGTAGCGGCGCGGGCGTCGACCCGCTCAGGCCAGCGCGGAGCCGGCCCGGACGAGCGTCTCCTCGCCGAAGGCCGGCCCGACGAGCTGGAGGCCGACCGGCCCCTCGGCCGTCTCGCCGGCCGGCACGGAGATGGCCGGCAGGTTCGCGAGGTTGACCGGGACGGTGTTGGCGTCGGCGAGGTACATCTGCAGGGGGTCGTCGAGGCTCTCGCCCAGCTCGAACGGCGGGACGGGCATCGTCGGCGACGCCAGGACGTCGACGTCCTCGAAGGCCGAGTCGAAGTCCTGCTTGACCCACGCCCGGGCGTCCTGGGCCTGCTCGTAGTACTTGTCGTGGTAGCCGGCCGACAGCGCGTACGTCCCCAGCAGGACGCGCCGCTTGACCTCCTCGCCGAAGCCCTCCTCGCGGACGGCGGCGAAGGCGTCGTTCCAGTCGCCGTCGGTCTCCGTCGCGGGCCCGTAGCGGACGCCGTCGAACCGCGCGAGGTTCGACGAGGCCTCCGACATCGCGATGACGTAGTACGCCTGGACGGCGGTCTCGACGGACGGCAGCGACACCGTCTCGGTCGTCGCACCCTGCTCGCGCAGCTCCTCGAGGGCGTCCTCGAAGCACTCCCGGACGCCCTCGTCGGCGCCCTCCAGCAGCTCGGTCGCGACGCCGACGGTCAGCCCCTCGACGTCGCCGTCGGCGGCGTCGGCGTAGCTCGCCTCCGTCGGCGGTTCCCGGGTCGTCGCGTCCCGGTCGTCGACGCCGGCCATGACGTCGAGGGCCCCGGCGGCCGCCTCGACGGTCGGCGCCAGCGGCCCGATCTGTTCGAGGGAGTTGGCGTACGCCACCAGCCCGTACCGGGAGACCAGCCCGTAGGTGGGCTTGATGCCGACGACGCCACAGAAGGCCGCCGGACACCGGACGGAGCCGCCGGTGTCGGACCCGAGCGCCAGGTCGACCTCGCCGGCCGCGACCGCGGCGGCGGAGCCGCCGGAGGAGCCGCCCGGCACCCGACCCGGGGCGGTGGGGTTCTCCGTCGGGCCGAACGCCGACGTCTCCGTCGTCGTCCCCATCCCGAACTCGTCCATGTTGGTCTTGCCGACGACCGTCGCGCCCGCCTCCGTCAGCCGCTCGACGACCGTCGCGTCGTACGGCGGGACGTAGTCGGCGAGCATCGCCGACCCGCAGGTCGTCCGGACGCCGTCCGTCGAGATGTTGTCCTTGACCGCGACGGTGACGCCGTCGAGCGGCCCCGACCCCGTCGGCTCGATCTCGGCCTCGGTGATGAAGACGTCGCTCATGACACCCGCGGCCCCACGAAGTAGCCGTCCTCGGTCTCGGGGGCGTTCCGCAGCGCCTCCTCCTGGGTGAGCCCCTCCCGGACCTCGTCGGGCCGCATCACGTTCGTCAGCTCGGCGTCGGCGTCGACGTCCGGGACCTCCTCGAGCGCCTCGAAGTACTCGAGAATGTCGGCGAACTGCGCGGCGAAGCGCTCGACCTCCGCCTCCTCGAGGTCGACGCGGGCCAGCGACGCCACGTGTCGAACCTCCTCGTCGTCGACGTCGGCAGCGCCGTCGTCGCCGTCGTCTGCTGTCATGGGAGCGGTTCGGGCGGGGCCACCACTAAGCGTTTCGAAGCCGAGGGTGGCGCTCCCCGGCGGGCGTGCCGGCCCGGCACACTGCCTCCCCGGGTCTTTACCGCTCCGCTCCCAGGGTCGCGTATGCGCCGCAGGGGGCTCTTCGGCGTCGCCGCTGGCCTCCTGGGGTCCCTCGCCGGCTGTGTGGCCGGCTACGACGGGACCCGGGGGGAGGAGGAAGCGGAGCCGCCGGACCCGTCTCCCGGGACGGTCCGGAACGTCGAGCTACCGGTGCCGTCGTCCGAGATGCGGCAGCCCCTCGCGAAGGATTCGATTCCGGCCATCGTCGACCCGGTCTTCGCCGACGACTGGCGCGGCCTGGACCCCGACGGTGACCTCGAGCCGTCGCTCCCCGACGATGCGGCGGTCATCGGGGTCGAGCGCGACGGCGGGAGCCGGGCGTACCCGCTCCGGGTGCTCGACTGGCACGAGATCGTCAACGACACGTTCGCCGGGCCGCTGGCGGTGACCTACTGCCCGCTCTGTGGCAGCGGGGTCGTCGTCGAGCGGGCGGTCGCCGGCGACCCGACGGTCTTCGGCGTCTCCGGGCGGCTCTGGCGC
Source organism: Haloarculaceae archaeon (assembly GCA_018609665.1). Classification (GTDB taxonomy): domain Archaea; phylum Halobacteriota; class Halobacteria; order Halobacteriales; family Haloarculaceae; genus Natronomonas. Next base: position 17,147 of record JAHENN010000066.1, read on the forward strand.
GACGACCTGGTCATGTACGACCGGGCGACCGGGAGCCTCTGGAGCCAGATACTCGCGACGGCGATACGCGGCCCCCGGACCGGCGACCGGCTCGCCGTCGTCCCGTCGACCCTGACGACGTGGGGCGAGTGGCGGGCCGAACGCCCCGGCACGGCAGTGCTACTGCCGCCGCCGCGTTCCGATACCGTTCGCGGACGGGACCGCACGTACGACTACTTCGACCCGAAGTACGGGTACGGGGACGAGACCCAGCTCATCGGCTGGGACGGAACCGAGGACCGGCTCGCGGGCCGGACGATGGTCGTCGGCGTGTCGGCCGACGGTGCCGTGACCGCGTATCCGTTCCCCGTCGTCGAGGGCGACGGCGTCGTCGAGGACCGCGTCGGCGGCCGGCCGGTCGTCGTTGCGACCGCTCCCGACGGAACGCTCGTCGCCTACGACCGTCGTGCGGAGGGACGGACGCTCTCGTTCGCGGCCGCCGACGGGGAGTCGCTCCGTGCCGGCGGGAGCCGCTGGAAGCGGACCACCGGGGAGGCCGTCGACGGCCCGTTCGAGGGAACGCGGCTCGAGCGGGCCAACGAGCGTCCGCCCATGTTCCTGAAGGGCTGGCTCGCGTTCTACCCCGAGACGGAGGTCTACGGCGCCGACCTCGACGCGAGCTGACGGCTCCGGTCCGCGCGACGGCCCCTGACCCGACCGTCCGGCGGCTTCTGCCTCCCGAATATTTAAGCCGCTAGGCCGACAACAGAATAACACAGCGGTTCTCGCAGCAGTTTCCGGACTGGATACATCATGACCGACACCACCGTTAGACGGGACCGAGAGGAAACGGAGCGGGCCGACGCCGAGACCGAAGCAGAGGCCGAGGAGACCGAAGAGGGACAGCTCGTCTGTCCGGAGTGCGGCGGCTCCCTCAAGGCGGACACCGAGCGCGGCGAGACGGTCTGCGGCGAGTGCGGCCTCGTCGTCGAGGAAGACGAGATCGACCGCGGGCCGGAGTGGCGGGCCTTCGACAGCGCCGAGAAAGACGAGAAGTCCCGCGTCGGCGCGCCGACGACGAAGATGATGCACGACGAGGGGCTGTCGACGAACATCGGCTGGCAGGA
>JAHENN010000067.1 GCA_018609665.1 Haloarculaceae archaeon
ACTTCCCGGCCGTCCCCGACGACGCCGCCGCGCTTGTCGACGCCGTCGCCGACGTCGCCGACCGCGGGTCGACGCTCGCCACCCACGACGTCAGCCACGGCGGGCTGGCGGTCACGCTCGCGGAGATGGTCGGCCCGGCCGGCGCCGACGTCGACCTCGGGGACCCGGCGCTGGAGGCGGCCTTCTCGGAGGCCGTCGGCCGGGTCGTCGTCGAGACGACCGACCCGGCGGCCGTCCGCGAGCGGTTCGACGGCGTCGCGCCCGTCGAGCGGCTCGGCGAGGCGACCGACGACGCCCGGCTCGAGCTGACCGCCGGCGGGACGACGCTCGACTACACCGCCGCCGAGATCGCCGCCCTCCGGGACACCATCGAGGCGGCGCTGTAGCGGCGGCCGGCTCCGGCGCCGTTGCGGGCGGCTACCTCGACGGAAGCCGGCCGAGTGCGCCCCTGGCGCCGCGTCTGACGGCGTCGAGGCCCGGCGGCGTCTCCTCGAGGCGCCGTCCGATCCGGACGCTCACCCACCCGAGAACGGCGCCGACGATGACGTCGGTCGCCCAGTGGATGCCGAGGTACATCGTCGACAGCGCGACGCTGACGGCCAGGACGGCCGCGACCGGGGTCCACAGTGGGTACTCCTCGCGGGTCGTCCACGCCAGTAGCGCCGCGGTCACCGACAGCGAGGTGTGCAGCGACGGGAAGACGTTCGTCTGGTGGTTGACCGACGCCGTGAGGAACTGGAACTGGGTGTACTGGGTGAACAGCAGCCCCTCGACGTCGCTCGCGATGAGGTTCCGCGGCCCGTAGGCGACGAAAATCAGGTAGCAGCCCACGCCGATGAGGTAGTTGGCGCCGTAGGCGACGACCGTCCGGCGGAGCGGCCGGGGGTCGCGGAGCGCGAAGTACGACACGAGCGGGAACAGCAGCAGGAACGCGTAGCCGAACACGTAGACGAACGAGAAGTACGCCGTCAGCCGGGGGGAGCCGTGGGACTGCAGCCAGACGACGACCTGCGGGGTCGAGTCGGGGGAGACCGGCCACAGCAACAGCCCGTCGAGCCGGTGGATGAGCGGGGTGACGTTCACCCCGATGAGCCACGAGACCCCCGGCCCGACGTCGCGTGCGATCTTGTTCGCGACGAGGACGACCCCGAGCAGCCCGAGGTACGGGGCGACCGACGCCAGCCGCCGGCGGTACTCCCGGCGGGTCCGGGCGAGACGGTCGCGGCCGACGATGACGACGCTCGCGACGAGCAGCATCGCCGCGACGACCGCCAGCACCTGTCCGGCGACGACCGGGAGCATCAGCCGGGCCCCCTGGTGACGAGACGGTCGTCGTCGTACCGGTAGCCCGCTTCCCGGAACGCCGCCCGCGCGGCCTCGACGTCGAGTTCGCCGGCCTCGCCGAGGAACGGGAGTTCGGCGGTGCCGTCCCAGGCGAGGGCCTCGGGCGTCCACGGCGGCCGCAGTGGCGCCTCGGCGGCGTCGGCGTACCCACGGAAGGCCGCCGAGACCAGCGACTCGCGGTCGAGGAGCCGGGCGAGGACCCGGCGGAACCGCTCGTTCGACAGCGGCGCCCGCCGGCAGTTGTACCCCACCAGGTAGAACGGCTCCGCCCGGTCGAGCAGGAGCCGCAGCCCCTCGGTCCGGCTCACGCGCGGGAACGTCTCGGCGTCGATCCCGTCGGCGGTGACGTCCGCGTCGCCGGCCTCCAGCAGTTCCGCGGCGGCGTCGTCGGACGGCGCGACCGTGAACGCCGCCCGGTCGAACGCCGGCGGCTCCGCGAACGGCGCGGGGATCCCGGCCGTGTCGTCGCCGTGGAGGAAGTGCGGCTCGAACCGCTCGAGCGTCAGCGACCGGTCGGGGTCGGCCGAGACGAACCGGAGCGGGCCGCTGCCGACGGGGGCCTCGTTGGCCCGGACGAGCGCCTCCGTCGTCCCCCGGCGACGTCGATGCCGGCGAGGTCGGCCGCGCCCGTGTGCTCCCGCCAGACGTGCTCCGGGAGGATCGGCACGGAAAGGGCGCGCCGGGCGACCTCGCGGCGGTCGGTCGCGAACGCGAGACGGACGGCGCCGTCGACGACCGCGGCGTCGTCGACGAGCGAGACGGCGCCCCGCCGCCGCGGCGTCGGCACCGGCGTGTCCATCCCGCCGAGGGAGGTGTCGGCCAGGAACGCGTACGTGAAGGCGACGTCCGAGGGCGCTACCGGCCGGCCGTCGTGCCACGGGGTCTCCCGGAGCGTCACCGTCGCCGCGAGCGGGTCGGTCTCCCACTCGACCGTCCGGGCCAGCCACGGGACCGGCGAGCCGGCCGGCCGGCGCACGAGCGGCTCGTACAGGAGGTCCGTCAGGCGGCTCCGGCCCCGGTGTTCGACGGCGAGTGGGTTCCGGTTGCGCGTGGGCCGGACGTCGCCGAGGGCCGCCCGCAGGGTCCGGTCGTCGCCGGCCCGCTCCGCCCGGAGGTAGTCCGACAGCCGCGCCGGACCGCCCGCCGGCCAGCCGTCGAACCGGTCGGGCTGTGCGGCCGCGATCCGGTCGGCGAAGGCGACGACCGTGAACGGCTGCAGTTCGACGGCCCGCTCCTGTATCTCCCCGACGACCGCCGCCCGCTCCTCGCCGGCGACCGCCCGCTGCTCGGCCAGGAGCTCGTCGACGGCGACGCTGCTGAAGCCGAAGGGGTTCTGCCAGCCGGCCTCCTCGCCGTACGTCGAGTGCAGCAGCGTCCGCAGCTCGTCGGGCCGCCCCTCGCTCGGGTACCGCCCGACGTAGACGTCGAAGTCGTGGTTGACGAGGACGTCGCGGCGGAGCACGTCGGGAGACGTCGGCGCGACGGCGGCGTCGACGCCGGCGCGCTCGAGGTTCTCGCGGAGGGCGTTGGCGACGCGGACGGCGTGGGCGTCGTGGCCGGCCGGGACCGTCGCGATCGACAGCGACAGCTGCCGGTAGCGGTCGCGTCCCGCCAGGTTCCGGAGTTCGCCGACGCAGCCGCCGGTGGCGGCGGCGGCCCCCGCCGCACCCGCGAGCAGCGCCCGCCGGCGGAGGGTCGGTCCGGAGGACATGCTGCGTTCGCCTGACAGGCGCAGACATATAAACTCCGTCGTCCGCCGCGGGTGCTCGACGCCCGTGGACCCGCGACGGCGCCGTCCCGTCCGGGCCGCGACGCCGCCGTCCCGGGAAGGTCGTGACGAACGCGGCCGGCGAGCGTGGAGCGACGGAAACGACGGAAAATAATACCCCCGCCACGACGCCCCGGTATGTCCCTCGAACTGGGCCGGCGGCTGGTCCACGCCTCCGGCGCCGTCGTCCCCGGCGTCTA
>JAHENN010000068.1 GCA_018609665.1 Haloarculaceae archaeon
CGGAACTCCGGGGTGATCATCGGCCCCCAGCAGGCCGGCGGCGTGTGCGTCCGGACGGTGCCGCCGTCGGCGACCGTCCCGGCCCACTCCCGTCCCGGGCCGACCAGCCCGCGCGTGAACGCGTCGACCTCCAGTTCCTCGCGTACCTGTTGTGACATGCGTGTGGCAACACGGGACACGGCGGCATAAATCTCGCTGCCGTTTCGGGCCGTTTCCGGGCGCTGTCGGGTCGTCGCCGGTCGCCGTCGGGCAGCGACGGACGAATGCCGGTCGACCGCCTGCGGCGACGCGCTCAGGCCTCCGTCGGGCCCGTCCCGCCGGTGTCGCGCCGCGCGAGTGCGATGCCGGCGACGAAGCCGACGACCGCCAGCGCGAAACAGCCGAGCCTGACGAACCCGTCCGTCAGGACGCCGGCGCCGGCCAGGACGGTCGCAACGAGGTGGAGAACGGCCGTCTCGTTCATGTCCGACGATCGGTGCCGTCGTGCAAAAGCGGCCCGGTGCCGGCGGCAGGGCGTCGGACCGGCGGGAGGCCGACGAGCGGCCGGAAGGCAGACGCCCGTGGGACCTCCCCGGGCCGCCCGGTGCGTCTCGTCGCCCGCACCGGCCGACGGCGTCTGAGCGCACGCGCCGCTCACCCGGCGCAGGTTCATGTATCGCGTGCGGGTAGTCGATTCATGTCACGGACGGTCGTGATCGGCGGCGTCGGTCCGACGCTCGGCGCGTCGTTCGCCGAACGGTTCGCGGCGGAGGGCGACGCCGTCGCCCTGTGGGCGCGCAGCGAGTCGTACACCGCGGAACTGGCGGCGGAACTGCGGGCGGACACGCCCGGCGAGGCGATCGCAATCGAGGCGGACGTCACCGATCCGCAGGCGGTCGCCGCCGCGGTCGAGCGCGTCAACGACGCGTTCGGGACGGTCGACGTCTACGTCCACAACACACCGGTTCCCGGGTGGACGGGCCCGACCGACAGCACGCCGGAGGACCTGGCGACGACGCTGGAGACGGTCGGATACGGCTTCGCGGTGGTCGTCGACGCGCTGCTGCCGGACCTGCGGGACGGCGGCGGGACGGTCATCCACAACACCGGCGACTTCGCCAAGTGGATCACGCGGAGCACGGCCGAACAGCTCGCCACCGAGGGCGTCCACGTCGTCCACGCGTTCATCGACGGCCGGGTCGACGACGGGTCCGTCCCGGAGACGGTACCGGCGGCCGAGCGGGTCGACCCGGACGCCGTCGCCGAGGAGTTTCTCCGGCTCGTCGAACAGGACCCCGACGTCTGGACGTTCGACGTCGACTTCCGCCCGTGCGGCGACGACAGCTTCCGGACCTGGCGGTGACGTCTCCGGGTCGCAAGCCCGCCTCGCGGTCCGCTCCCGGCCGTCGGGTCGGCAGGAATGCCGACGGAAGGGCGCGGTCGGCGACCGGCTACGGGCGGTCCCGTCGGCGGCGGCAGAAGGCATATTATCACCCTCGACGTGGGTGGAAACATGAACCCGGGGATGGCGCTGTTCCTCGTGCTGTTCGGGCTCCCCGGCGCGTTCTTCCCGTATCGGGTGGCACAACTCGAGGAGCGGCTGGACGCGATCGGGAGCAAACGCGCCTGGTCCGAGGTCGAGCCCGCGGAGTGGAAGGTCCTGCTCACCAGGGTCGTCGCCGTCGGGATGCTGCTCGTCGGCACGCTGGGGCTGCTCTCCGGGTGAGTGTCGGAGCGCGGGCCGGGCGGCGAACGGTCAGGGCACGACGCCGACGGTCAGCAGCGTCCCGAACTCCCGGTAGCGCTCGACCATCGCCTCCCGCGTCTCCCAGCCGTCGGTCGGGAACGCGCTCTCGGGCGGAATCTCCGTCTCGCGGTCGGGGATGGTGTCTTGGGCGGCGACGTGGAAGCCGGCCTCTCGGAACGCCGCCCGGTACTCGTCGTAGCTCCACAGCGTCATGTCGACGTCGATGTTCTCCTGCCAGTCGTGGCTGTGGACGTTCTCCTCGAAGTAGTTGACCGCGCAGTAGAAGCTGCCGCCGGACCGGAGGACGCGGCGCAGCTCCTCGAGGGTGCCGACGGGGTCGGCGGCGTAGTAGAAGGCTTCCATCGAGAAGACGTGGTCGACGGCGTCGTCGGCGAACGGCAACGTCCCGAAGTCGCCGACGAGGTACGACACGCGGGGGTCGTCGGTGTAGTCGCGGGCGTTACCGACCATCTCGGGGGCGCCGTCGAGGCCGTAGGCGCGGCCGGCGTCGTCGGCCTCCCGGAGCGCGCGGGCGGCGTAGCCGCTGCCGCAGCCCAGGTCGAGCACCGTGTCGCCGGGCTCGACCGGCATCCGCGCCAGCGCGTGTTTGGCGGTGTGCCAGTGGCGGTCCTCCATGCCCCGGTCGCGGCCCTCGGCCGCCCACCGGTCGAACTCCTCGCGGACGCTCATGGCTGGGGTTCGGCGCGGGCGAGGTTAACCGCGTCGACCCGGGACCCGGGACCCGCGACCGGCCGGCCGCCGGACCATGATTTAATACGGCCCCGGTCGGCTACGTTGACATGGACTACGAACTCGCCGTCGAGAACACGCCGCAGACGGTCCCGGCCGGGACGGGCATCCTGCTGGTCCACCCGTCGACCGGGGAGACCGACCGCATCGACACCGACTTCCTGAAGTCCGACACCGACCGGCTGCTGGTCATCTCGACGCGGACGACCGCCCGCGAGGTCCAGCAGAAGCTGGAGTACTACGACGTCGACGAGACGAAGGCCGACATCCTCGACACGCTGTCGGTCGAGCGGGGCTACTCGCGGCGGGCCTCCGACCACGTCCACTACGTCTCCGCGCCGGACGACCTGGACGGCGTCGTCGAGACCACCCGGGAGTTCCTCGCCGACGCGGACGGCAAGCGACGGATCACCCTCGATTCCATCACCGAGATGGCCTACTACGCCGACGAGGAGTCGGTCAGGGAGACGGTCGGGGAGCTGCTGGCGCTGCTGGAGGAGTACGACGCCGTCGGGCTGTTCCACCTCTCGGGGGAGGTCCACGACGAGGAGGGGGTGGCGGCGTTCCGGGAGCTGTTCGACGGCGTCATCACCCTCGAGACGGACGACACCGTCGACGCCGAGTTCTAGAGGGCGTCCGCGGCGGCGCCGACGGCGCGCCGCTGGCCCTCGAGGAGGTGTGCGAAGTCCGCTCCGGCCACGAGGAAGTCGAAGCCGAACTCGTCGAGCGAGCGTATCTCGGCCGGCGTGGTACCGAGCGTGCCGACCGGGACGCCCGCGTCGGCGCCGGCCGCGAGCACCGTCTCGACGGCCGCCCGAAATTCCGGGGCGTCGTGGTCGCCGAAGCAGCCCAGCGCCGCCGAGAGGTCCGCCGGGCCGACGAACAGCGCGTCGACGCCGTCGACGGCCGCGATGTCGGCGGCGTTGTCGACGGCCGTCTCGCTTTCGACCTGCAGCAGGACCGACAGCTCGCGGTGGGTCGATTCGACGTACTGCTCGAAGGACCGCCCGTAGTCGGCCGCCCGGGCGGCGGCGATGCCACGGCCGCCCGCCGGCGGGTACCGGGTCGCGGCGACGGCCTCGCGGGCCTCGGCGGCGGTGTCGACCATCGGCACCAGCAGGCCGTCGGGGCC
>JAHENN010000069.1 GCA_018609665.1 Haloarculaceae archaeon
CGACCGAAAAGAGCGACGAGGAGCCCGCCTGGCTGCAGGACCTGGAGAACACCACCGAGCGCGCCGGCCGCGCCCAGGACAAGGAGGACCTGATGGAGCGGCTGCGCGACCTCGGCTACATGTAACGGCTGCCCGCCCCCCGGCGAGTCGTCGCGGCGTCGGATTTAATTATCTCCGCTCTCACAGAATTTTATGGCCGAAGCGACTCCCCCCACCGGCGCCGCCGACCGCGACCGGCGGGTCGACGGCGCGGTCGATGCCCTCCGCCGGACCGTCCTCGCGGCGCGAGATGCCTACGAGGTCGTGCTGCTGTTCGTCATCGTGGCGCCGCTGTCGGCGGTGCTGGGGTCGGCGGGCGGGATCATGCAGGCGCTCGGTACCGGAGTCGGCGTCTACCTCATCGGGGCCGACGGCCCCGGGTCGGTCGAGCGAGGGTCGTCGAGCAACTCGCTGGGCGTCCGGCTGGTGCTGGCGATACTGGCGGCGTTCGTGGCCGGACTCGTTATCGTCGTCGGACTGCTGCTGCTCGTCCTGCCGGGGCTGTACGCCTTTGCCCGCCTCTACCTGGTGATTCCCGCGGTGATGATCGGCGACGACGGCCCGCTGGAGGCGCTCGGCAGCAGCTGGGACCGGACCGGAGGCGACGCCCTCACGGTCGCCGGCGTCGCCCTCGCGGTCTTTGCGGTGACGGCCGTGATCCAGCTCGTCCTGCTGTTCGCGCTGACCGGGAGCGTGAACCTGACGCCCGAGCTGGTACGGACGACGGAGTTCACGATCGCCGAGGCGGGCGGCACCCTGATCGGCGGCCCGCTCGGGGCGGCGGCGATGGCCGTGCTGTACGACGGCCTGGAGTAAGTCAGGTCCTTTCGGCCTCGACCTGCTCCTCGACGGACGTCGGCCGGACGAGGTTCGCAAGCGTCACCAGCAGCCCGAGTATCCACCCCAGCGGCGTCGCGATGCAGAACCACATCAGCGCGACGACGAACCCCTCGAAGTCGTAGTTCTCGCTGAGGTAGTCGCTGACGGGGTCCAGCGGGCCGACGAAGACGTCGTCCCGGAAGAACTCCGCCAGTTCCGTGCTCCGCTCGATGACCACCCCCAGGGCGGGGTCGTACAGCGCCGCCACCACCGGAGGCAGGAAGATGGCGTTCATCGCGAAGGGGTAGGCGAGGGCGACCGTCGTGCCGCGGCCGCCGACGCGCTTGAAGACGGCCGCGAGGCCGGCCGAGACCACGGCGACGGTGCTGGCGGCGGCGACGGCGACGAAGCCCGCCGGGTCGAGCCGCACCCGTGCCGCCGCCGTCAGCAGCCCCCAGACGAGCGCCGCCACGACGACGACGCCGACGACGCCGAGCCGCGTCGAGGCGCTGTCGAACCGCCGGGCGTTGAACCGGACGGCGACCCCGACCAGCAGCAGCGGGTACAGCACCGCCACGAGCGGGACCCCGAGCGCCGCCCAGGCGTAGTACTTCACCTCGTCGGCCCGGGTCCGGGGCTTCCACTTGCCGAGCACGCGGTGGACGGCGGTCCGCTGTCGCGGGAAGACCAGCTCCATCCACGTCTCGTGGAGCCGCACGACGTCGACCCTGATTCCCTCGACGATGCCGCCCTCGGACATACCGGTACCGTCCGGACGGGGTACAAAATAGGTTCCGACCGACGCCGGCCGTCCGCTGCGCGCGGCGCCGGCGACGGGTCACCACTCCGCGGGGGCGAAGTCGGGGTGGACCTGCCGGTCCTCGCGGTCGATGGCGTCGATCTCGGCGACGTCCGCCGCGTCGAGCTCGAGGCCCAGCGACGCCCAGTTGTCCTCGATGTGGTCGGCGCCGGTCGCCTTCGGGATGGCCGTGATTCCCTTCTCGCGGAGCCACGCCAGGCTCACCTGCGCCTCGCTGACGCCGTGTTTCTCCGCGATTGCCTGCAGCTCGGGGACATCGAACACCTCCCCGCGGGCCAGCGGCGAGTACGCCACCAGCTCGATGCCGACGTCGTCGCAGTACTCCCGCAGGTCCTCCTGCTGGAGCAGCGGGTGGATTTCCACCTGGTTGGCGAAGATCGGCGCGTCGATGGCTTCCCGGGCCGCCTCGATGTGCCGGGGCTCGAAGTTCGAGACGCCGATGCGGTCGACCCGGCCGTCGTCGTACAGCGTCTCGAAGGCCGACAGCGTCGCCTCGGGGTCGTAGGCGTCGGCCGGCCAGTGGACGTACAGCAGGTCGACGGAGTCGACGCCGAGCCGCTCGAGGCTGGCCGCCGCCGACGCGACGACGTCGTCGCCGCCGAGCTCGTCGATCCACACCTTCGTCGCCAGGAAGACGTCCTCGCGGTCGACGTCGGCGGCGGCGATGCCGTCGCCGACGGCCGCCTCGTTGCGGTAAATCTGGGCCGTGTCGACGTGGCGGTACCCCATCTCCAGCGCCGTCCGGACCGACTCGGCGCACTGCTCGGCGTCCTCGTTCTCCCACGTTCCGAGCCCGAGGACGGGCATGCCGCGGCGCTCGGGGGCGCCGCTCGGCTCCTGTGTCGACATGTCCCTCGGTAGGCGGCACGCGCCGAAAACCGTTGTGACATCGGCGCGCGCCGGGGGAACGGCCGGTACCGCAAGGGGGTTTGCCGGCGGCGGCCTACGTTCGGCAGTGGCAGTTGCCTACCGCTACGTCGTCCTGACGCTGTGTACGCTGGCCTTCACCGCGACGATGGTCGCCCGGCTGGCGATCAGCCCGGTCGTCCCGGACGTCACCGCCGCCTTCTCCGTCTCCCGGAGCGCGGTCGGCCTCGCGCTGACGGGCATGTGGGCGGCCTACGCCCTGGCGCAGTTCCCCAGCGGCGTCCTCGCCGACCGGGTCGGCGAGCGGCGGGTCATCCTGACGGCCGTCGGGACGACCGCCGTCGCGGGGCTGGCGCTGGCGGCGGCGCCGACGTTCGCCGTCTTCGCGGTCGTCGTCGTCGGGCTCGGAGTCGGTGCCGGCCTCCACTACAGCGTCGCGACGACGTTCCTCGCCCGGCAGTTCGACGACGTCGGCCGGGCAATCGGGGTCCACGTCGCCGGCGGGCCGCTCGCCGGGCTCGTCGCGCCGGTCGCCGCCGCGGCCGTCGCCGTCCGGTACGGCTGGCGGCCGGCGATGCTGCTGGGGGTCGTCGTCGCCGCGCCCGTCTTCCTGCTGTTCTGGGCCCGGGTCCGGCCGACCGCGCCGGCCCGCCCCGACGAACCGGTGCGGTCGCGGTTCGAGTTCGGGCCGCTGCGGGAGCTGCTGGGTCGGCCCGCCATCCGGTACACGACGGTCATGGCGGTCGGCGGCGCCTTCTGCTGGCAGGCGACGGCGTCGTTCCTGCCGGCCTTCCTCGTCGGCTACCACGGCTACTCCGCCGGCACGGCCGGGCTGCTGTTCTCGGCGTACTTCGTCGTCCACGGCGTCACCCAGCCGGTGCTGGGCGGACTCTCCGACCGGGTCGGCCGGGACGCCGCCGCCGCGGTCGCCTTCGGCGCCGGCGTCGTCGGCTACGGGACGCTCGTCGTCGGCTCCGGGCTCGCCGTCGTCGCCGCGGTGCCGGTGGTCGGCGTCGCGATGTCGTGGGGCGCACCCGTCCAGACGCGGTTCATCGACCACCTGAGCGAGGCCGAACGCGCCGCCGGCTTCGGGCTGGTCCGGACCGTCTACATGGTGCTCGGCTCGCTCGGCAGCGTCGTCGTCGGGACGCTGTCGGACGTCGCCGGCTGGGCGGCCGCCTTCGGCGTCCTGGCGGCGCCGCTCGGCGCCGAGACCGCCCTCGCCATCGGCG
>JAHENN010000070.1 GCA_018609665.1 Haloarculaceae archaeon
CCCGCGGCCCGCGACTGGCGGGGCGAACGCGACCGCGACGGCCGCGAACTCGGCGTCACCGTCCAGGCGGTCGTCGACGAGCTGGCCGCGGCCGCCAACCTCGTCACCGGCGAGGGCGGCGGCGGCACGCCGGCGGCGGTCGTCAGCGGCTGGGAGTTCGGCGACCACGACGGCAGCGACGAGCTCTTCCGGGCCGACGAGGACGACGTCGTCCGGGCGGCGCTCCGCGACTGGCGGCTCGAGTAGACGCGTTTTGCCACTACGCCACGGGTAAAAGACGGTCCGGCCCCAAACGCATCCATGATCGGAATCGAACTCACGCCGGAGCACCCGGTCGACCGCGTCGCGTCGCTGGGCGCCCGCGCCGAGGCCGAGGGCTTCGACGCCGTCTTCGCGTCGTGTCACTACAACAACCGCGACCCGTTCGTCGCCCTTGACCGGGTCGCCCGCCGGACCGACGAGATCGCGCTCGGGCCGGGCGTCGCCAACCCCTACGAGACCCACCCGGTGACGCTCGCCTCCCGGGTTGCGACGCTGGAGGAGGCCTCCGGCGGCCGCGCGGTGTACGGCCTCGGCGCCGGCGACCCCTCGACGCTGTCGAACCTCGGCTACGACCACGAGAAGCCGCTGCGGCGGGTGCTGGAGGCGTTCAAGACCGCCGAGCGGCTGTTCGACGGCGAGCGGGTCGGCCGCGACGGCACCTTCCGCGCCCGCGACGCCGGGCTGAACTTCGCCGACGAGGTCGGCTCCGTTCCCGTCTACGTCGGCGCACAGGGCCCGCACATGGTACGGATGTCCGCCAAGCACGCCGACGGCGTGCTGTTCAACGGCTCCCATCCCCGCGACTACGAGTGGGCCGCCTCGCAGGTCGAACAGGGGCTGGTCGACCGGCCGGACGACCGCGGGGCGTTCGACTTCGCCGCCTACGCCGCCGTCTCGGTCGCCGAGGACGGCGACGCCGCGCGGGCCGCCGCCCGTCCGCCGGTGGCGTTCATCGCCGGCGGCGCCGCACCACCGCTCTTGGACCGGCACGACCTCGACGCGGCGCTGGCCGATGAGATCGGCGACCACATCTCGGCCGGCGAGTTCGACGCCGCCTTCGAGGCCGTCTCAGAGGAGATGATAGACGCCTTCTGCATCGCCGGAACGCCGTCGACCGTCGAAGCGCGGATCGAGGCGGTGCTGGAGTACGCCGACAGCTTCGTCGCCGGGTCGCCGCTGGGCCCGGACCTGGAGATGGCTATCGAGCTTGCTGGGGCGGTGCTCGAGGGCTCGGAAGCAGCCGCCTGAGCTCCGACACCACCGCGCCGGCCACCAGGGCACCGAAGGTGCCCGCCGACAGCGTGACGAAGACGAAGCCACTCAGCATCATCGTCGCCGCGATGGGGTCGGTGGCCGCGACCTCGGCGAAGCGCTCGGCGAGGCCGACCGTGTTCTCGTAGAGTCCCGTCTCGATGTCTGCCATGCCGTCGCGTTGGGCGTCCGCCCACTTGTGTGTGTCCGTCCCGGGCGATATAAGCCGGCGGCGACCCTCGTTCGACCATGCGCGACACCTCGCTGGACGACTTCGTCGGCGAGGGCGACGCGGACGCGGCCGAGGACGGGACGGCGGAGCCGGTGGCCGACGACGAACCCGTGGACGTAGGCACGGACGCGAGCGCTGACACAGACGCGGAGGGCGAGACGACGACGCCGGCCTCGCCGACCTTCGACTGGACGCCCGGCGGAGCGGCCTGTGCCGCCTGCGGCGAGCGGGTCGAGCGGCGCTGGACCGACGGCGACCGGCTCGTCTGTGCGGCCTGCAAGGAGTGGTGACGGCCCCGCCGTGCGGACATTTATCACTTCGGCGAGACTTTCGGAACCCTTATCTGTGGCCGCCGGCTCTCTCGAGTTGCAATGGCGAACGGAGAAGTCGACTTCTTCAACGACACTGGCGGCTACGGTTTCATCTCGACTGACGACGCGGACGAAGACGTGTTCTTCCACATGGAAGACGTCGGCGGTCCCGACCTGGAGGAAGGTCAGGAGATCGAGTTCGATATCGAGGAAGCGGAGAAGGGCCCGCGCGCGACCAACGTCACGCGCCTGTAAGGCCCTCGTAGCCAGGAAGAACGCGTCGCCTCGCGCGACTGAACTGTATTTTCGCGCCTATTTTCCGTCGGCGAGCGACGGCTCTTCGACGACCGGCGTCCGGACGTTCTCGTCGGCGTATCTCTCGTCGTGCCGGCGGTTCCGCGGCACCGACGCCGCCGTCGCCCGCGGCGTCGAAGGGTCGTTCGTCGGGACCGCGGCCCGCTCCGGAGCGCGTCGCCCGGCCCCTCACACACCCGTCGGCGAGGGACCGCTCCGCCGGAGGCGCCCACGGAGGCGGCGTTCGTGTGGCTATGTTCTGCACACCCCACAGTGCTTACCTCCCTCGGGGCCGTGGAACGAACAACGATATGCATCCAGCGACCAGAAGAGGTACACTCGATGCCGCCACAGCGTCCGTGAGCCCTCCATGAACGACACGACGGACCAGACGGCGGCGACGGGCGACGGCCTCGACGTCGAGGCGGCCGGCGAGACGGCGCGCGCGGTCGTCGACAACGTCCGGCGGGTCATCGTCGGCAACGAGGCGGTGATCGAACACCTCGTCACCGCGCTGCTCGCCGGCGGCCACGTCCTGCTGGAGGACGTCCCCGGCGTGGGCAAGACGATGCTGGCGCGGTCGGTCGCCGCGTCCTTCGACTGCTCGTTCAACCGCGTGCAGTTCACGCCGGACCTGCTGCCGGCCGACATCACGGGGTCGAACGTCTACAACCAGAAGGACGGCGACTTCGAGTTCCGCCCGGGCCCGGTGTTCGCCAACGTCGTGCTGGGCGACGAGATCAACCGCGCGCCGCCGAAGACCCAGGCGGCGCTCCTGGAGGCAATGGAGGAGGCGCAGGTCAGCGTCGACGGCCGGACCCGGGCCGTCCCGGACCCGTTCACCGTCATCGCCACGCAGAACTCCGTCGAGCGGGAGCGGACCTACGAGCTCCCCGCGGCGGAGCTCGACCGGTTCATGCTGAAGCTCCACCTCGGCTACCCCTCCGAGGAGGAGGAGACGACGGTCATCGACCGCGCGGTCGGCGGCCACGCCATCGACGACATCGAGCCGGTCGCGCGGGCCGAGGACCTCCGGGCGGTCCGGGCGACGACCGCCCGCGTCGAGGTCAGCGACGCGGTCCAGTCGTACGTCACGCGGCTGGCGAGCTACACCCGCGAGCACGCACAGCTCGGTGCCAGCCCCCGCGGCTCCATCGAGCTGGTCCGGGCCGCACAGGGGCGGGCGCTGCTCGACTCCCGGTCGTACGTCGTCCCTGACGACGTGCAGGCGGCGGCGCCGGTGGTCTTCCCCCACCGGATGCGGGCCGAACCGGGCGGCGCCGACGCCGCCGAACTCGTCGAGCGGGCCCTCGAGTCCGTCCCGGTCGAGAAGTAATGCAGCTCCACGACCTGCGGCCGACCCGCCGCGGCGCCGCCGCCCTCGTGGTCGTCGCCGTTGCGCTGCTGGCCGGGACGGCGGCGCCGCGGTCGCTGAACGCGGTCGTGGTGCCGGGGCTGGTGGCGGTCGTCGCCGCCGCCGTCCAGCTGTTACGGGCCGACGAGCCGACCGTCGAGCGGTCCACGCCGGCGCCGGGCTTCCCCGGCGAGCGCCGGACCGTCGACGTCGACGTCGAGGCGACGGTCCCCTGCCGCGTCGCCGAGACGGTCGGCGAGGGACTCGCGGCCGACGACCCCGAGGCGACGGTCGGTCACGGCGGCCGGCTGCGCTACGAGGTCGAACTGCGGCGCCGCGGCGCCCACGACCTCGGCCCGGCGACCTGCCGGGTCACCGACTCGCTGGGGCTGTTCGCCGCCGAGGTCACCGCGAGCGGGACGGCGACGGCGCTGGTCTACCCGGCGGTCCGGACGCTCGACGGCGAGCTGTCGGCGTTGACCCGGCGGGACCGCGACGGCGAGCGGACGTCGTTCGACCGGCTGCGGGAGTTCGCGTCGGGCGACACGATGCGGGACGTCCACTGGCGGGCCAGCGCCAAGCGGCCGCCCGACGAGTTCGTCGTCGCGGAGTACGGCGACCGGGCCGGCGGCGACGCCGAGACGGTGACCGTCGTCGGCGAGGCGGCGCCGGGCTTCCCCGGCGAGCGCCGGACCGTCGA
>JAHENN010000071.1 GCA_018609665.1 Haloarculaceae archaeon
GCCGCGCCGGCGACCGTCGCGGCCGCCGCCGGCGCCGACGCCGCCAGAACCGCGCCGAACAGCGCGGCCACCACCCCCAGCGCCGTGAAGGTCACCCTCCGGATTCCGTGTCGTCCCGTTCCGTTCCGTCGTGGCGTTCTCGCCCGTCTCATCACACCTGCAGGTAGGACCCGGACCGACTTAACCATAATCTGAATGATATTTCTGTAGGCGGAGTTACTGAAACTCGTTTCAGCGACGCGGCCCACCGCATTCGGTACCGGCCGGCTTCCTCGGGCCGATCCGGCGCCGCCCGCGCGGTTCCGTCAGCCCCCCTCGCGGACGTCGACGCTTCGGCTGATGTCGTCGCCGCGCCAGCGGAGTCGGAGGTCGATCCGGTCGTAGTCGCGGTCACTCCCTCCGCGGACGGCGCCCGGAGTCCACCTGTGAGCGGCGCCCGCGACCGCGGTATCGCCCGGCCGGACGTGCCGGACGACCCGCGATTCGGGCTGGTATCCCGGGGACGTCATGTTGACCGCACCGACGAACGTTCCCGGGAGGTCCCCGACGTTCTCGACGGTCACCGTCGACCGGGCGGCGCCGTCGACGCCGTCAATGGGTGCCGCCTCGAGGGAGACCTCGAACTCCGTGGGCGGCCGCCGCAGGCGGTCGAGGAAGACGCCCTCGATCGGGTACCGGCCGCCGTCCCACGTCACCGCCGCCGCCTCGGCCTCGAGCGGCTTCGGCACCTCGGCGGCGAGCCAGCCGGGGTCCGTCGGGGCGTAGGCGTCTCCGAACGCCGCCAGCCTGGCATCGGAGTATTCGATCTCGGTCCCCATCTCGAACTCGTCGTCCGGCGTCGTCACCGCGAACGACTCCGGCGGCGGCCCGTCGGCGGCGGCGACCTCGGCGACGACCCACTGCGCCTCGGGGCGCCGGAGCACCAGATAAAAGTCGGCGCCGAGTCCCACCACTCCCGGCTGGACCGCCACGGAGTCGACGACCACCGTCCCGGCCGCGTCCGCCGGCGTCTCGGTTTCGGTCGGCGTCTCGGTTTCGGTCGCCGTCGGAGTCCCGGTCGGCGTCGCCGTCGAATCGTCGTCGGAGCCGCCTCCGGCGCCGTTGCAGCCGGCGACCGCGACGCCAGCTGCGGCGCCGAGCGTCTGGAGGAATCGTCGTCGCGTCCGTTCCATGCCACCGGCGTAGACCGGCGTCAGTGAATATCTTCCGGCGACACGATGGCACAATCTACGACGAGGGCGCCGGTCGACGCGAGCCTACGGGACCAGTCGCTCGATCTCGGTGACGAGGACGTCGCTCGCGCCGGCGGCCTTCAGGTCGGGGATGACCTCGAACACCTCCCGTTCGTCGACGACGACGTGGACCGCGACGCGGTCGGTGCCGGCCACGTCCATCACCGTCGGGCCGCCCATCCCCGGGATGACGTCCCTGACGTCGTCCAGCGCCGCCTCGGGGACGTTCATCATGAGGTAGCGCTTGCCCTCGGCGTCCAGCACCGACCGGAGGGCCGTCCGCACCTGCTTGATCTTCGGGTCGTCGGCGACGTCGGGGTGGGCGAACAGCCGGACCGACGACTCCAGCACCTCGTCGACGACCGCCAGCCGGTTCATCCTGAGGGTCGTCCCCGTGGAGGTGATGTCGACGATGGCGTCGGCGATGTCGACGTTCGGCGTGAGTTCGGTCGCCCCCGACACCTCGACGATATCGGGCGCGATGCCGATTTCCTCGAAGTACCGCTCGGTGATCCGGGGGAACTCGGTGGCGACGGTCCCGCCGGTCAGTTCCTCGGGGGCGGTCACGCCGTCGGCCTCCGGCGCGGCGAGGACGAGTCGGCACTCGCCGAACTCGAGGTCCAGCAGGTCGACCAGTTCGACGGCCGACTCCCGCGTCTGGTCGAGCCCGGTGACCCCGAGGGCGGCGGCGCCGTCGGCGACGTACTCGGGGATGTCGGCCGCGCGCGCGAACAGCACCGACACGTCGGGGTCGACGGTGTCGGCGTAGAGCTTCCGGTCGGCGCCGTCCTGTACGTGCAGGCCGGCCCGCTCCAGCAGGCTCAGCGCCGGGTCGTGCAGACGCCCCTTGTTGGGCACGGCGATGCGCATACCCGCCGTTGTGAGGGCCGACCCTTTGCCCTGTCGGACGCCGCCCCGGCGCGTGTCGGCAGGTTCAACCCGCCGGTGGGCCAACGGGTCGTATGGAGACGCTCGAGATCACCGGCGGGCGCGTCCTCGACCCCGACATGACGGTCGTCGAGGCGGACGTGGTCGTCGACCGCGGGCGGGGCCGCATCGCCGCGGTCGGCGAGGCGACCGGCGACGCCGACGAGACGCTCGACGCCGAGGGCGGGCTCGTCGTCCCCGGCTTCGTCAACGCCCACTGCCACGTCGCGATGACGCTGCTGCGGGGGTACGCCGACGACAAGCCGCTGGAGGCCTGGCTCCGGGAGGACATCTGGCCGCTGGAGGCCGCCCTCGAGCCCGACGACGTCCGGGCCGGCGCCCGGCTCGGGCTGCTGGAGATGATACGCAACGGCGTCACCGCCTTCGCCGACATGTACTTCCACGTGCCGGAGGTCGTCGGCGCCGTCGAGGAGGCCGGCCTCCGGGCCCGCGTCGGCCACGGCGTCGTCACGACCGGCAAGGACGACGCCGCGGCGCGGGCGGACTTCGAGGAGAGCCTGGCCGTCGCCCGCGAGCTCGACGGCGCCGCCGACGGCCGCGTCCGGACCGCGCTGATGCCGCACTCGCTGACGACCGTCTCGACGGACCTGCTCGAGGAGTTCGTCCCGCGGGCCCGCGACGCCGGCGTCCCGCTGCACTACCACGCCAACGAGACCGACGAGGAGGTCGAGCCGGTCGTCGAGGCCCACGGCGTCCGGCCGCTGGCGTACGCCGACGACCACGGCCTGCTGGAGCCGTCGGACTTCGTCGCCCACGGCGTCCACCTCGACGACGAGGAGATCGAGCTGCTCGCCGACCGGGACGTCGGCGTCGCCCACTGCCCGGCCTCGAACATGAAGCTCGCAAGCGGCATCGCGCCGGTCCAGCGGCTGCTGGACGCCGGCGTCACGGTCGGCCTCGGGACGGACGGCGCCGCCTCGAACAACGACCTCGACGTCCTCGACGAGATGCGGGACGCGGCGATGGTGGGGAAGCTGGCGGCCGACGACGCCGCCGCGGTGCCGGCCGAGGCGGCGGTCCGGGCGGCGACGGCCGGCGGCGCCGACCTCCTGGGGTTCGACGCCGGCCGAATCGAGGCGGGCGCCCTCGCGGACCTCGCGGTCGTCGACCTGGAGGCGCCGCACCTGACGCCCGAACACGACCTCGTCAGCCACCTCGCCTACGCCGCCCGCGGCTCCGACGTCCGCCACACGGTCGTCGACGGCGAGGTGCTCATGCGCGACCGCGAGGTGCGGACGCTGCCCGCCGCCCCCGTTCGGCGGGAGGCCGAGCGCCACGCCGCGGCCGCCGTCGACCGGGCGACGGACGGGTGAGTTAAACGACGAGAACCGCCGTTGAATCTTCTGCGGCGCGCTGCTCCGCTCGTCCGGTGGCGCGAACTGGGGTGAACCCCCTGAACGGGAATCCCCCTTTATCGACGGCTCGACCGTGGCCTCGGGCGTGATGAGCTCGAAACGGCGCCTCGCGGCGGTCGCGCTGTCGGCACTGCTCGTGCTGTCGGTCGTCGGCCCCGCGATTGCGGTGGCACAGACCGAAGAGGAGACCGACGACGGCGGCGGCCTGTCGGTCGACGTCAGGAACAGCGGCGACCGCGTCGTCGTGGTCGTCGAGGACGAGAACGGCTCCGTCGAGGGAGCCACCGTCACCGTCTCGGCGGTCGAGGAGACGGACGACGAGGAGGACGACGAAGCGACGGAAGACAACGAGACGGACGACGAGGAAGAGACGACGGACAACGAAACCACAGACAACGAGACGGACAACGAGACGACGGACGACGAAGAAACCACAGATAACGGAACGACGGACGACGAGACCGACGACGGCTACGCCGGCGAGGGGACGTACACGACGGGCGCGGACGGCACCGTCGAGCTCCCGGCGCCGGACGACGGCGTCCGGCTGCAGGTCTCCGTCGACGCCGGCGACCGGACGACCACCTCGGAGGTGACGGTGAACGACGGCGTGGGCGTTCCCTTCGGCCAGCGGGTCGCCCTGCTCGTCCAGCAGCTCCTGCAGGGCGACGGCAACGTCACCGTCGGCCAGGCGGTGTCGGAGTTCGTCCGCGGCAACAGCCCAGGGAACGCGCCGGCCGACGCCGGCCCGCCGGAGGACCGCGGCAACGGCAGCGAAAGCGGCAGTGACGCCGAACGCGGGCCGCCCGAGGACCGTGGTAACGGCGACAACGGCGACGCCGAGCGCGGCCCGCCGGAGAACCGTACCAGCGACGACGGCGGTGCCGAGCGTGGGCCGCCCGAGGACCGCGGTGGCGACGACGGCAGCGACGACGGCGGCAGCGGCAACGGCGGTAACGGCGGCGACGGCGCCGAGCGCGGGCCGCCCGAGGACCGCGGCAACTGAACCGAACCGACCGAGCCGACGCCCGCATTGCGGTAGCGTTTTCCCGCCGTCACCCCTGTTGGGAGTATGAACCAGCCGACCATCACCGAGCAGCTGGAGACGCCGGCGGAGGCCCGCGAAGAGGGCCGAAAGAAGATCGCGTGGGCCCGCCAGCACATGCCGATCATGACGGCCATCGCGGAGGAGTTCGGCGCCGAGCGACCGCTCGAGGGCGAGACGGTGGCGATGGCGATGCACGTCGAGGCCAAGACGGCGGTGCTGACGGAGGTGCTGGCCGAGGCGGGCGCGGAGGTGGCCATCACCGGCTGCAACCCGCTGTCGACCCACGACGACGTCTCGGCGGCGCTGGACGCCCACGACGCCATCACGTCGTACGCCAAACACGACGTCGACGACGAGGCCTACTACGCGGCCATCGAGGCGACGCTGGACCACGAGCCGACCGTCACGGTCGACGACGGCGGCGACCTGGTGATGGCCATCCACGAGGACCGGCCGGAGCTGCTGGAGTCGGTCGTCGGCGGCTGCGAGGAGACGACCACCGGCGTCCACCGGCTGCGCGCGATGGACGACGACGGCGCCCTCGAGTACCCGATGTTCGCGGTCAACGACACGCCGATGAAGCGGCTGTTCGACAACGTCCACGGGACGGGCGAGGCGACGCTGTCGAACATCGCGATGACGACGAACCTCTCCTTCGCCGGCAAGACGCTCGTCGTCGCCGGCTACGGCTACTGCGGCCGCGGCGTCGCCAAGAAGGCGGAGGGCCAGAACGCCGACGTCGTCGTCACCGAGGTCGAGCCCCGGCGGGCGCTGGAAGCCCACATGGAGGGCTACGACGTGATGCCGATGGCCGAGGCCGCCGAGCACGGCGACGTCTTCGTGACGACGACCGGCAACCGGGACGTCATCGTTGAGGAGCACTTCGAGCGGATGGACGACGGCGTGGTGCTGGCCAACGCCGGCCACTTCAACGTCGAGATCGACCTCGACGGCCTGAACGACCTCGCCGACGCCCGCCGGGAGGTCCGCGATGGCGTCGAGGAGTTCCGCATGCCCGACGGCCGCCGCATCAACGTGCTGGCCGACGGCCGGCTGGTGAACCTCGCCTCGCCGGTCGCGATGGGCCACCCCGTCGAGGTGATGGACCAGAGCTTCGGCATCCAGGCCGTCTGCGTCCGCGAGCTGGTCGACGGCGACGGCTACGAGGCCGGCGTCCACGAGGTGCCGGACGAGCTGGACCGGGAGGTCGCCGAGGTCAAGCTCGCCGCCGAGGGCGTCGAGATCGACGAGCTGACCGACGACCAGCGGGAGTACATGGACAGCTGGCAGCACGGGACCTGACTCGCGGCGCAACGCTTTTGTTCCGGAACGGCAACCTGCCGCGTATGGCACCCGAACCCGCCGCCGACGGCGTCGCCTCCGACCGCACCGCCGCCGACGGGTTCGGCTTCTTCTCCGCGTAGACGGGGTGGAGCCGGCCGCGGTCGGCCGCCGAAACCCCGTCGTCGAGTCGGAACCGCTAACAGCCAGCCACGCACACACACGCCAATGAGACTGCCCGACACGCAGGTCGCGCTGCTGGAGGCCGCCAGCGCGACCGAGACGAAGACGGTCGCACAGCTCGCCGACGAACTCGGAGAAGACCCCGCCGCCGTCACCCGGGCCGCCTTCGAGCTCAAGGAGGAGGGGCTGCTCGACGTCGAGGAGCACGTCGCCGAGGAGGTGGCCCTGACGGAGGAGGGCGACCGCTACCGCGACGAGGGGCTGCCGGAGCGCCGGCTGTACGAGGCCGCCCTCGAGGTCGGCGCCGACGAGAGACCGGCTCCCATCGGCCGGCTGGTCGGCGCCGCCGACCTCGACGGCGAGGCGGTCGACATCGCGCTGACGAACCTCGCCCGGAAGGGGCTGGGGGAGATCGACGACGGCGCGGTGCTCGTCGACCCCGACGCCGGCGACGACCCGGAGGCCGAGGCGCTGTCGGCCGTCGCGGAGGGGTCGACCGGCTACCTCGATTCGGGCGTCCTCGACCGGCTGGAATCCCGGGGGCTGCTCGAACGGACCGAGACGACGGTCCGGTCGGTGACGCTGTCCGACGACGGCGTCACCGTCCTGATGGAGGGCGTCGAGGCCGCCGAGACCGTCGGCCAGGTGACGCCGGAACTGCTGACCTCCGGCGAGTGGGCCGACGTCGAGTTCGCCGACTACAACGTCGAGGCCGACGCCGGGACGGTCGCCGGCGGCCGCGAGCACATCCTCAGGCGGACCGCCAACCGCGTGAAGGACGTCCTCGTCGGCATGGGGTTCCGGGAGATGGAGGGCCCCCACGCCGACGCGGAGTTCTGGATCAACGACTGTCTGTTCATGCCGCAGGACCACCCGGCCCGGACCCACTGGGACCAGTTCGGGCTGGAGGTGCCGCCGATGGAGTCGGTCCCCGAGGACCTGCTGGAGCGCGTCGAGGACGCCCACCGGAACGGCGTCGGCGAGGACGGCGACGGCTACCACTCGCCGTGGACGCCGGAGGTGGCGAAACAGGTCGACCTGCGGGGCCACACCACGTCGCTGTCGATGCGGCACCTCTCGGGGTTCGCGGCGGGCGAACTGGAGCCGCCCCAGCGGTACTTCAGTGTCGAGAAGGTGTACCGCAACGACACGCTCGACCCGACGCACCTGCTGGAGTTCTTCCAGATCGAGGGGTGGGTGATGGCCGAGGAGCTGTCGGTGCGGGACCTGATGGGGACGTTCACGGAGTTCTACGAGCAGTTCGGCATCACCGACCTGGAGTTCAAGCCCCACTACAACCCCTACACGGAGCCGAGCTTCGAGCTGTTCGGCGAACACCCGGAGACGGGGGAGCTGATCGAGATCGGCAACTCCGGGATCTTCCGCGAGGAGGTGTTGTCGCCGCTGGGCGTCGACGGCGACGTGATGGCCTGGGGGCTGGCCCTGGAGCGGCTGCTGATGCTGATGTACGGCTTCGAGGACATCCGCGACGTCCACGGGACGCTGTGTGACCTCGAGCTGCTGCGGAACGTGGAGGTGGTGCACTGATGCCCGTCGTCGACGTCGACCCCGACGAGCTGCGGCGGCTGACCGGGACCGAGCGGGACGACGAGACGCTGAAGTCCGACCTCTTCGCGCTCGGGCTGGAGTTCGAGGGCGAGACCGACGACGGGGCGTTCCGGCTGGAGTTCGCCCCCGACCGGCTGGACCGGCTGTCGGTGGAGGGCATCGCCCGCTCGCTGCGCTACCAGTACGGCACGGACCGCGGCGTCCACGTGCCGGACTGCACCGACGCCGAGTGGACCATCGAGGTCGACGACTCCGTGCCGGACGAGCGGCCGTACGTCACCGGCGCGGTCGTCCGGGGGCTGGACCTCGGCGAGGCCGAACTGGAGTCGGTCATCCAGCTGCAGGAGAAGCTCCACGCGACGATGGGACGGGGCCGGGCGAAGGGCGCAATCGGCGTCCACGACCTGACGATGCTGAAGCCGGCCGGCCCCGACAAGCGGGTCGTCTACCGCGGCATCGACCCCGAGGGCGACACGTTCGTCCCGCTGGACGACGACGCCGAGCGGACGCCGGCGGCGGTGCTGGAAACCCATCCTGTCGGCGAGACGTACGGCGACCTCGTCGCCGGCCTCGAGCGGTACCCCGCCATCTACGACGACATCGGCCTCTTTTCGTTCCCGCCGGTGATCAACGGCCGGCGGACGGAGGTCGAGGCCGGCTCGCGGGACCTGCTGGTCGAGATGACCGGCACCGACCAGTGGACCGTCGACCGAATGCTGGCCATCGTCTGCTACGCCCTGGACGCCCGCGGCGGACAGCTCGAGGCCGTGACCGTCGAGTACGACGACCGCGAGCTGCGGCGGCCGGACCTCTCGACGACGACGAAGACGGTCTCCCACGAGCGCATCGAACGGACGCTCGGCGTCGATATCGCCGGCGAGGACGTCGTCGACCTGCTGGAGCGGTCGGGGCTCGACGCCGAACGGTCCGACGGCGACGACGACGACGGCGCCGACGAGCCCGACCTGGAGGCGGTGCCCTCCCACGCGACCCGGACGGCCGGGACGACCGAGGCCGAGACCGAGGCCGACACCGGCGACGAGGGCGACGCCGACGACCTCGCCTACGACGTCGAGATCCCGGCCTACCGGGTCGACGTGCGCCACCCGGCGGACGTCGTCGACGACGTGGGCCGGGCCTACGGCTTCAACGACCTGGAGCCGCGGTATCCGGACGTCTCGACGGTCGGCGGCCGGAACGAGCGCTCGCGGCTGGAGGACGCCGCCCGCGACGCCCTCGTGGGGCTGGGCTTCGAGGACCTGCTGAACTTCCATCTGACCGGCGAGACGGAGCTGTTCGACCGGATGGGGCTGTCGCCGGACAACGACGCCGTCGGCGCCCGCGAGCCGGCGACCATCACCGAGCCGTACAGCGAGGCCTACACCGTCGTCCGGACGTGGGCGCTGCCGTCGCTGCTGCTGGTGCTGGAGAACAACACCCACCGGGCGTACCCGCAGGACCTCGCGGAGATCGGCCTCGTCGCCGGCGTCGACGAGACGGAGCCGACCAACGTCGCCGAGGACCGCTCCGTCGCCGGGGTCGTCGCCCGGACCGACGCCTCCTACGAGGACGCCAAGGGTCGGCTGCAGGCCGTCGCCCGCGCGTTCGACGCGCGGCTGGAGACGCCCCCGACCGACCACCCCTCGTTCATCGACGGCCGGACCGCCGCGGTGGTGCTGGACGGGGAGTCGGTCGGCGTCGTCGGCGAACTCCACCCGCGGGTGCTGGTCGACCACGACCTGGAGGTGCCGGTCGCCGGCTTCGAGTTCCGGCTGGACGGGCTACGATAGGCTAAAGATCGGCGCCGACGGCCTCGGTCACGGAGTCGAAGCCGTCCCGGTCGAGCAGCTCGAGCAGCCCGCGGTTGATGTCGCGCGCGACGCCGGGGCCCTCGAAGACGAGCCCGGTGTACAGCTGGACGACCGAGGCGCCGTTGCGTATCTTCCGGTAGGCGCCCTCGGCGTCGGCGACGCCGCCGACGCCGACGACGGGGACATCGGTGCGTTCGGCGACGAACCGGACCATGTCGGTCGCTTCCCCCTCGATGGGCGCCCCGGAGAGGCCGCCCTCCTCGTCGGCGGCGGTCCCGTGCAGTGAATCGGGGCGGTCGGTCGTGGTGTTCGTCGCGACGACGCCGTCGAGCCCGAGCTCCGAGACGATGTCACAGACCTCCTCGAGGGCCGGAATCGGCAGGTCGGGGGAGAGCTTCACCAGAAGCGGCGCGGCGCCGGCGTCCTGCAGCGTCCCGAGGATGGACTCCAGGCGGTCGCGGTTCTGGAGCTCCCGCAGCCCCGGCGTGTTCGGCGAGGAGACGTTGACGACGAAGTAGTCCCCGCCCGCGCGGACGCGCTCGAAGGTGTACAGGTAGTCCGCTTCGGCCTCGTCGTTGGGGGTCGACTTGGACTTGCCGAGGTTGACGCCGACCGGCACCCGGGCGTCGGTGTCGGCGAGCCGTTCGCCGATTACGTCGGCGCCGTCGTTGTTGAACCCCATACGGTTGACGAGGGCGTCGTCCTCGGGCAGGCGGAAGAGCCGCGGGCGGGGGTTGCCGGCCTGGGGTTCGGCGGTGACGCCGCCGACCTCGACGTGGCCGAAGCCGAGCGCGGCCAGGGCGTTCGGGACCTCGGCGTTCTTGTCGAAGCCGGCGGCGACGCCGACCGGGTTGCGGAAGGTCTGCCCGAAGGCCTCGACCCGGAGCCGGGAGTCGACGACGGTGTAGTGGTCGGCGACCAGCTCCTCCAGTCGGGTGTCCTGGACGGCCGCGAGCAGTTCGTGGACCGTCCGGTGGGCGGTCTCCGGCGGCACCCGGAACAGCACCGGCTTCGCGGCGTCGTAGACGGTCATTGGAGGAAGAGGCCGGCCGAGCGGCTTAAGAGACGCGGTTTCACGGCACGGCGCGGCTGTCGCGCGGTCAGAAGTCGTGTTCGACCTCGTCGGGGTCGGCCTTCTGGATGATGATTTTCCCGTCCCGGACCCGAACGAAGACCTCGTCGCCGATCTCCATCCCGGCGACGGCAAGCTCGTCCTCGTGGAGGTTCACGTGGACGTTGTGGTACTCCCCATCGTCGTCCTTGGCGCCACTGGGGCTGAGCTTCTTCTTTCGCACCATCGCGTTACGTTGGGTCGTTCCCCACACGAACCATATAAGTGTACCGTGCGCGCGGCGGCGTTTCGACGCGCGGGCTTGCGTCCTGGCGCGCGAGCCCGCAGTGTGGGTCCCCGAGTGCCGGCTCCGACGCGGGAGTGGCGGGCCGTTCGGCGGCCGGAATCCCCGCCCGTTCGGCCGGTTCGGGGGATATATTTATAACCTCATGTGTGCAGTTGTCTCACGGAGGCGAGCAAACCATGCCACGAGACGACGACAACAAGCGCAACTTCGCGCTCCGCGACCAGACCGGCAACGAGACGAGCGTCTTCTCCGGACGGACCCCCCGACAGGCGGCGCTGAAGGCGGCCCGGCGGCTCGACCCTGCCGGCGCCGAGCAGCACGCCGACCGCACGGAACTGCGGCTCCGCGAGAAGGGGACCAAGAAGGTCCACATCTACGAGGGATGGGCCTGGGAGGAGGAGGCCCCGGACGACAGCCCCGACTGGATGCCCGAGGAGATCACCGAGGCGAACGTCTCCAAAGAGGGCATCGAGCACCTCGAGGAAATCTAAACACCCGCATTTTTCAGAACGGCTATGCACCCGGGTGCCGTAGCCGCCGCTGCGCGGCCCTCACGCGGTCCGACCACGCGTACACGCGCGGGATGACGGCTCCGACTTCCAGCCGCGCGACATTCTCCCGACGGTCGTGAAACCGCATGACGTGACGCCTCCACTTCGACGGGCTTAAGACGTTCACTCCCATCGTCTGTGACGCGAAGGACGCGGGGCGCGACGCCCCGGACGAGACACGACGCGTGTCCCCTGTGCACCCGGCCGGGTCAGTCCGGCCGGAGGCGCGTTCCGACGCCCTTAAGTGTAACAGGGTGTTGGTGTTGAAGTACGCGGGCGGCGTGGAATCGCATTCCGGCGCCGTCCCGGTTCGATGCCCTTATACGTGTGAGGGCGTTCGAATCAAAACACGAAGAACGGGCCGACGCGGCCCGGCGGTCGGAGACGGTACATCCGCTTCCGCCCGTGAACCCGGACGCGTTCCGGTGGGTTTATGACCCGCCAGAGCATACGTTCAGGTCCGAAGGAAATGAGGATTCCACCCCTGCGGTCCGCCGTACAGATGGGATCTGATGTCAGCCCTGGCAGTTCGGTGACACTCGGTCGGTCCGAGCGTCACTGAACGCCGATAGACAACGATGGAAACACACCCTTTGGGTGTGTTCCCGCCAAACCCTCCCCGAGCTGGGTAACAAGCTCGGGGAACACATTCCGGTTGATCCTGCCGGAGGCCATTGCTATCGGTGTCCGATTTAGCCATGCGAGTTGTACGTTTACCGTAGCGAACTGCTCAGTAACACGTGGCCAAACTGCCCTATGGACCGGGATAACCTCGGGAA
>JAHENN010000072.1 GCA_018609665.1 Haloarculaceae archaeon
CCGACGGCGTCGGCGGCCGCCGCGAACCCGCCGACGGCGGCCGCCTCGACGCGCTCGCGGTACCGCCAGCCGAGGTAGCTGGCGGCCGGCAGCGCGACAGCCAGCCCGACGACGGCGGCCGTCGCCAGCCGGAACCGGTCGCCGACGGCGGCCGTCGCCGAGAGGTAGGTCACGCCGACCAGCCCCAGCGCCGTCGAGGGGACGAAATTCAGCGAGTCGGCGCTGGCGACGGCCGCCAGCGCGGTCTCGTACTCCGTGCCGGCGACGTCGGCGATCAGCAGCGCGCTGACCGGCTCGCCGCCGGCCTGTCCGAACGGGGTGACGTTGTTGGCGAACAGCACGCCCGCGTAGACGGCGGTCGCCCGGAGCGGCGAGACGGCCGCGCCGAGCGCCCCGAGGACGGTCCGCAGCGCCAGCGCCCACGCCAGAAGCCACGCCGTCGCGGCGCCGAGCACGCCGGCGACGACGGGCGTCCTGGCCCGGGCGAGCGTCCCGAGGAGGTCGCCGGCGCCGACGGCCGCCACCAGGACCCCGAGGACGACGGCCGCCCCGAGAAACCCCGCGGCGCTGGCCCGGCGGTCGAGAGCCATGTCGGGCGGTCGGCCGACGCGGGTTTCAACGCACCGATGGGCACTTGCCCGCGGCGGGCCACCGGCCGGCATGGACGAACGGACGGCGCTGGCGCTGGTCGGCGAGCACGTCGACGGCGCGGGCGACGACTGCGCGGTCGTCGACGGCCTCGTCGTGACGACCGACATGCTCCACGAGGAGACGGACGTCCCGGCCGGGACGACCCGATACACGGCCGGCTGGCGGGCGGTCGGCGCGTCGCTGTCGGACGTCGCCGCGATGGGCGCCGAGGCGACGGCGGCGGTGGCCGTCTACGCCGCCCCCGAGTTCCGGGAGGCGGAGCTGTCGGCGTTCCTGGAGGGCTGTACGGACGTCTGTGCGGCCGTCGGCGCGGAGTACGTCGGCGGCGACCTCGACGGCCACGGGGAGTTCACCGTCGCGACGACGGCGGTCGGCCGCGCGGACGACCCCGTCCGCCGGGCCGGCGCCGCCGAGGGCGAGGCGGTCTGCGTCACCGGGGCGCTCGGCCGGACCGGGGCCGCCCTCCGGCTGTTCGAGGCCGGCGACGACGAGCGGGCGAACGAGCTGTTCCGGTTCGAACCCCGGGTCGCCGCCGGGCGGGCCGTCGCGCCACGGGCGACCGCGATGATGGACGTCAGCGACGGGCTGGCCCGGTCGCTCCACCAGCTCGCCGAGGCGAGCGGCTGCGGGTTCGCCGTCGACGGCGACGACGTGCCGGTCGACGCCGCCGTCGACGCCGTCGCCGACGGGCCGGCCGACCGCCGGGAGCTTTCGGTCCACGTCGGCGAGGACTTCGAGCTCGTCTTCACCGTCCCGGAGGCTGAGCTGCCGGCGGTCCGGGCGGCGTCGCCGGTTGCGGTCTCGCGGGTCGGGACGGTGACGGCCGACGGCGTCCGGATGGACGGCGACCCGCTGGCCGACCGGGGGTTCACCCACTAGGTGATGATCTCGATCGGCACCGGGGTGAAACAGAGCAGCCCCAGCAGGAAGGTCAGCGCGCCAAGGGCTTTCCGCTTGGAATCCAGCGGGTCGTCGAAGACGGGCGTCGTCGGGCCGACGTACGCCAGCCCGAGGGCGACGACACCCCAGAAAGTCCAGAGGAACGGCGCGTTGGCGCTGACGTCGGTGAACAGGTAGAGGTAGCCGGCCAGCGACAGCAGCGTCGCGGGAACGAGCGCCGCGATGGTCCGGGCGCGCTCGCCGAACATCGCCCGGACGATGTGGCCGCCGTCGAGCTGTCCAACGGGGATGAGGTTGAGGAACGTGACGAACAGCCCGACCCAGGCGCCGAAGATGACCGGGCTGGCGGACAGCCCGGGGTCGGCGTAGGTGAGCTGCTCGCCGGTGAGCCACGCCAGCAGCTGCAGCAGCGGCGGGTAGCCGAACTGGATGCGAACGGCGTCGTCGCTGTTCACCACGCTCTCGCCGACGCTGATCGGGTCGAGCGTGAGCCCGACGACGGCGACGGCGACCGCCGCGACCAGCCCCGCCAGCGGCCCCGAGACCCCGATGTCGAACAGGGCCTTCCGGTCCGGAATCCGGCCGCGCATCTTGATGACGGCGCCGAAGGTGCCGATGTACGTCGGCACGGGAATGAAGTACGGGAGGCTGGCCTCGACGTCGTGATACCGGGACATCACGTAGTGCCCGAGTTCGTGGACGCCGAGCACGCCGAGGACGGCGAGGGCGAACGGCCAGCCGGCCAGCAGGTCCAGCGGCCCCTCGATCGGCTCGTAGTACCAGATGGTGCCGGCGTACAGCGTCGTCAGCAGCGTCGCGACGAACATTCCGATGTTGGTCCACGGCACCCCGTCGACGCCGACGCTGCGCGGCTTGGCGACCAGCGCCTGCCGCGTCCGGGTGACCGGGACGCCGGTGATCGGGTCCGCGCTGCCGTCCTCAACGACGTCGAGCCGCACCTCGTAGCCGTGCTCGCGGAACAGCGGCCACAGCTGCTGCTCCAGCCGGCGGTACTCGGTCTGTGGCTGTCCGTAGTACCGCAGCTTCCCGTCGTCGGTCTCCTCGACCTCGGTGACGCGGAAGGCCGGCAGCAGTGCCTCCGGCGGCGGGCCGTCGCTGCCCGACCCCGGTTCGGCGGTGCTCATCACCGGCAGGAAGGAGGCTAGCGGGGATAAATCCCGTGGCAGGGGCAGCCGTCGGCCGTCAGGCCCGCGACACCCGCCAGGTGGTCGCGGAGGTGTACGACCACTTCTCGACCTCGAGGTCGCCGGCGGAGTCCCGGAGCTTCACCATCAGCGCGCCGATCTCCTTCGGCGAGAGCCCCACGTCGTCGGCGATGAACTTGCTCTTGATGTAGACCTCGCCGTCCTCGGCCCGCTGGCGGAGATACGTTCGGAGTCGGCTCTCCTTGTTCTCCGTGGAGGGTTCCGTGGTTGCGCTCATCTCGCTCTGCTGTACACCCCGGGTTAGTATATAAAGGGAGGAAGCTTCGGGTAACTTCGGCCTACTTCGCGGTGAAGAATAGTAAAACGGACGTTTCACGAGCGCCTCAAATTCTTTTAGACGTTTTACGATGCTATCTAATTCTGTTTTAACGTTTTTATGTCCTACAGTAATCTCGCCGGCACCCACCGGGCGACCGCCCCGGCCGGGCGTCGGTCAGTCCCGCTGGTGGACCCAGAACGTCTCGGACTCGGTGACCTCCTTTTTGAACAGCGGCACCTCGTCCTTCAGCCGGTTGATGCCGTCCTCGACGGCCCGGAACGCCTCCTCGCGGTGGCCGGCGAGGACGACGGTGAAGACGATGTCCTCGCCGGCCTCGATTCGGCCGGTCCGGTGGTGGAGCCGGACGTCGAGGACGCCGTCGCGGGCCTCCAGCTCCGACTCGATGTCCCGCATCGTCCGCTCGGCGACGCCGTCGTACTTCTCGAACTCGAGGTACCGCGTCGGGTCGTCGTCTTCGCCGTCCCGCTCGCGGACGCGCCCGGTGAACGTCGCGATTGCGCCGGCGCGGTCGGCGTCGGCGGACCGCTTGACCGAGGCGACCAGCGACTCCAGCGTCTCGTACGGCTCCGCCGCGTGAATCGCCTCGACGGCCGCCTCGACGTCGAGGGCCGCTGCCGTCTCCGCCTCGATTTCGGCGTCGGCCGCCTCGACGTCGGCGTCGCCGACGGCAACCCGCGGCAGCTCGCGGGCGGTCGCACTGACGACCGCCGCGTACTCGTGGTCCGGCGCGAGCCGGTCGAGGGCGCCGTCGACGCCGAGTCCGTCGCCGCCGGCGCGCCACTCCTCGCCGACGACGTACTCCGTGTCGCCGCGGGCGACGGCGGCGCCGCCGTCCCGGGCCGGTCGTCCGTCGTCGCGCACGACCCCCACGCGGCCGTCGAGGGCCCCGAGCAGCCGCCGGAGCCCCGTCTCCGCCTCGTCGCCCAGTACCGCGAACGCGTGCATACCCGACGGTACGACGCCGCCGGCTTGTAGCTGTCGCCGCGCTTGACAACCCTTAATACCGGAACCGGGCTATCAGTGTGCAATGAGAGTGGTCGTTTCCATCGGCGGGAGCGTGCTCGCGCCGGACCTGGAGCCGGACCGGGTGGCGGCGCACGCGGGGGTCGTCGACGGGCTGGTCGCCGACGGCCACGAGGTGGCCGTCGTCGTCGGCGGCGGCGACGTCGCCCGCAGGTACATCGGGGCGGCCCGGGCGCTGGGGGCGACGGAGTACGACCTCGACACCGTCGGCATCGACGTGACGCGGCTGAACGCCCGGCTCCTGCTGGCGGCGCTGGAGTCGTCGGCCATCCCCGAGCCGGCCGAGGACCCCGAGACGGCCCGGGCGTCGCTGCGGCGCGGCGAGACGGCCGTCATGGGCGGGACGGTCCCCGGCCACACCACCGACGCGGTCTCGGCGCTGCTGGCCGAGACCGTCGCGGCCGACCTCCTCGTGTACGCGACGAGCGTCCCCGGCGTCTACTCCGCCGACCCCAACGAAAACGACGGCGCCGAGCGGCACGACCGGCTCACGCCGGCGGAGCTGGTCGACACCATCGCCTCCATCGAGACCGCCGCCGGCTCGAACGCGCCGGTCGACCTGCTGGCGGCGAAGGTCATCGAGCGGTCCGGGCTGCGGGCGGTCGTGCTGGACGGCACCGACCCGGAGCGGGTCGCCGACGCCGTCGCCGGCGCGGACGTCGACGGCACGAGGGTGGTCCCCGATGAGTGAACCCTACGACCTCGGGACCGGCGAGCGCCGCGCCTTCTGGGCCGACGCCGCCGCCGACGAGGTGCTCGCGACCGACCCCGACGACCCCATCGTCATCAAGGGCGGCGTCTCGCCGTCCGGCGTGCCGCACCTCGGCCACGTCAACGAGATCATGCGGGGCTACTTCGTCGCCGAGGCGCTGCGGGACCGCGGCCGCGAGGTCCGGCAGGTGTTCACCGCCGACGACCGCGACCGTCTGCGGAAGCTCCCCCGGACGCTCGCCGACCTGGCGGGCAACGTCGTCGGCCTCGACGAGGTCGACGCCGGCGCCCTGGGGCGGAACCTCGGCCGGCCGTACACCGACGTTCCCGACCCCTTCGGCTGCTGTGACTCCTACGGCGCCCACTTCACGACGCTGCTGGAGCAGGCCGCCGACGCCGTCGGCGTCCCCATCGACGTCGTCTCGAACACCGAACTGTACGAGAGCGGCGCCTTCGACGACGCCGTCCGGCACGTCCTGGCGAACCGCGGGACCGCACGCGAGGTGCTGGCGGAGTTTCAGGACAAGGTCGACGACGACTACGTCCCCTTCTTCCCGCGGTGTGCGGAGTGCGGCAACCTCGCCGAGACGGTCGTCGACGTTGACGTCGAGGCGGAGACGGTCGACTACGTCTGCGAGGACGTCACGGCCGGCGACGACGTCATCGACGGCTGCGGCCACGAGGGGACGGCGACGTTCCGGGAGGGGAAGCTGCCGTGGCGGCTCGAGTGGCCCGCCCAGTGGCGGGTGCTCGACGTCGACTTCGAGCCGTTCGGCAAGGACCACGCCGAGGGGTCGTGGCCCTCCGGCGAGGCCGTCGCCCGCGAGCTGTTCGGGGAGGCGCCGCCGGTGCCGATGGTGTACGAGTGGTTCACGCTCAACGGCGAGGCGCTGTCGTCGTCGTCGGGCAACATCATCACCGTCGAGGAGGTGCTGGAGCTGCTGGAGGTCGAGGTGCTCCGGTACTTCTTCACGAAGAACCCCACGAAACAGCGGGACTTCGACGTCGGGTCCGCCGACGGGCTCGTCGACGACTTCGACCGCTTCGAGGCGGTCTACTTCGGCGCGGCCGACGCCGACGAGGCCGAACGCGAGCGCGCCGAGCGGGCCTACCCGATGGTCGTCGACGAGGTGCCCGACGAGCAACCGGTCCGCATCTCCTACCGGTTCGCGGCGGTCCTCGGGATGACGGACAACCGGGAGCTGCGCGTCGACATGGCCGAACGGTCGGGCCACATCCCCCCCGAGGCCGACGACGACGCCGTCGAGGCCGCACTGGCCCGCATCGAGCGGGCCCGGACGTGGGCCGAACGGACCGACAACGAGTTCAACTACCGGCTGGCCGAGGAACTGCCCGACGTGACGGTCGACGACGCGACGGCGGCGGCCCTCGACGAACTGGCGGCGTACGTCGAGCGCGAGGAGCCCGACGCGGAGGCGCTGCAGGGGGAGATCTACGAGACGGCCAAGCGGAATGACGTCCCGGTCGGGGAGTTCTTCGAGGCCGGCTACCGGCTGTTCCTCGGGGAGACGGAGGGGCCGCGGCTGGGGCCGTTCCTGGCGCCGATGGACACCGAGTTCGTCGTCCGGCGGCTCCGCCGGGCGGGCTGAACGGGCCGCCGCGACGGAACGACTTTTGACTCCCCCGGCCCCTACCGGAACCAATGAGAACGCTGCTGTGGCTGCTCGTCGGCGTCCTCCTCTACACCACGGTCGCGATGGCGCTGAAGAACACCGGCGTGCTCCCCTCGGCGCTGCGGGTCTCCGGGCCGATCCTCACCGTCCACACCAAGCGGGGCCGGGCGTTCCTCGACCGGATGGCGGCGCCGAAACGGCTCTGGCGGGCGTGGGGCAACTTCGGCGTCGGAATCGCCCTGGTCATCATGGTGGGGTCGTTCTTCGGCGTGCTGTTCGCGGCGGTGACCGCGATCACCGACCCGGGTGCCGTCGGCGGCATCACCCGCCCGCAGGACGCCCTGGTCATCCCCGGCGTCAACCAGTTCCTCCCGTGGGCGGCCGCCGTCGACATCCTCGTCGGCCTGCTCGTCGGGCTCGTCGTCCACGAGGGCGGCCACGGGCTGCTGTGCCGCGTCGAGGACATCGAAATCGAGTCGATGGGCGTCGCCCTGCTGGCATTCATCCCGCTGGGGGCGTTCGTCCAGCCGGACGAGGAGAGCCAGCAGTCGGCCGACCGCGGCGGCAAGACCCGGATGTTCGCCGCCGGCGTGACGAACAACTTCCTGGTGGCGGCGCTGTCGTTCGGGCTCCTGTTTCTCGTCGTCGCCAGCTTCGTCACCGCCGTTCCCGGGGTTGCGGTCGGCGGCGCGCTGCCGGGGTCGGCCGCCGAGGACGCCGGCATCGAGCGCGGCGACGTCATCACGTCGGTGAACGGCCAGCCGGTCGACGGCGAGGCGGAGTTCGAGGCGGCGCTGGCCGACGCCGACCGCGGGGTGACCGTCGGCCGGGCCGACGGCGAGGCGGTGACCGTCGAGCGGAGCCTCATCGTCACCCGGGCCGTCGTCGACGCCCCCCTGGAGACCGGCACGGAGGTGCGGGCGGTCGACGGCGAGGCCGTCCACACGCGGTCGGGCTTCGAGGCGGCCCTGTCGGGCGCCGAGACCGTCGAACTGGACACCGGCAAGGGAACGGTCGAGTTCCCGGTCGGCGTCTTCGTCAGCAGCGTCCCGCGCGACGGCCCGCTGGCGGCCGCCGGAGCGCCCGACGCGCCGATGCTGGTCCACAGCGTCGACGGCGAGCCGACGCCGACCCCGGAGGCGCTGTCGGACGTCCTCGCCGAGCGGTCGGCGGGCGACACCGTCGAGGTCGTCGCCTACCACGGCGACGGCACCGACCCCTGGAACGGCGAGCGGCGGACGTACGAGGTGACCCTGGAGGCGAACGAGCGGACCGGTGGCGGCT
This sequence comes from Haloarculaceae archaeon, assembly GCA_018609665.1. GTDB lineage: Archaea > Halobacteriota > Halobacteria > Halobacteriales > Haloarculaceae > Natronomonas. The sequence goes on from JAHENN010000072.1 coordinate 7,710, forward strand.
TCCTGGGGGTCGCCGGCATCCAGGGCGGCACCAGCGGGCTCGTCGTCGACGACTTCGGCATCGACCCCTACCCCGCCGAGCAGTACCTCGCCTTCCTCGGCGGCGGCGAGTGGGACGACCCGGTCTCGACGTTCGTCTCCCGGCTGTTCGCAGCGCTGGTCCTGCCGTTCGCCAGCAACGTCCAGCCCGGCATCAGCTACAACTTCGCCGGCTTCAACGGCGCCGTCGCCGCCTTCTACCAGGTCTCGGGGCCGCTCGGCGCCGGGGTCGTCTTCGGGCTGGCGAACGTTCTCTTCTGGACCGGCTGGGTGAACATCAACCTCGGGCTGTTCAACTGCATCCCCTCCTACCCCCTCGACGGCGGCCACATCCTCCGGTCCTGCGTGGAGGCGACGCTGGCGCGGCTGCCGGTCGACCCCGACCCGACCGTCGCCGCGGCGGTGACGGCCACGATAAGCGCGACGATGATACTGGGCCTCCTCGGGCGGCTGTTCCTGCCGCAGCTGCTGGCGTGAGAAGCGGACGGGTCAGTTCGGCGAGTGACCGTGGCCCAGGACGGCACACAGGGCGTTGAGGAGCAGCGCGCCGCCGACGGCACGGGGCCGTTCGCCGACGACGCCGACGAACAAGCCGACGATGAGCGCGAACGGCAGCAGCGCGGCGGTCCAGAACGCGGCCGCCCGGACGCCGCCGACGGCGTACTCGGCGAGTCGCTCGAACGTGCTCGAAGGGCCGGAGGGGAAGGGTCGGGTTGCGATGGACATGGAGGCGTTCGTATCCACACCCTGGACCCACACCCGCATATAAACCCCAGAGGGTTCCGGTGTGTTCGGGTCGGTTCGCACGTTTCACGCGACCGCCGGGCAGGTACGTGACGTTTAACGAACTCCTCTCGTGGCGCCAGACGTTTTATCGAGCTGTTTGAACCGATATCTCCGTCCCCGCGACGGGCCGCCGGGCGGCACCGTCCAGTTCCGTCGTCGGCGGCCGCTGTCCGCCGTCGCGCGGAACGCAAAAGCACCATTACGCCCGAACACGAAGCACGGACATGGAACGACGCAAGGCGCCGGGCACGGAGGAGGGCTGGTACGTCCTCCACGACCTGCGGCACGTCGACTGGGACGGCTGGCGCGAGGCGCCGGCGGCGGACCGCGAGCGGGCCGTCGAGGAGGGCGTCGACTACCTCCGGCGCCACGAGGCCCTCGAGGACGCCGAGGAGGGCGCCTCGGCCGTCTTCTCGGTCGTCGGCCACGACGCCGACCTGCTGGTGCTGCACCTCCGGCCGACGCTGGAGCACCTCGACCGCGCACAGCGACGCCTCGAGTCGACCGCCTTCGCGGCGTTCACCGAGCGCGCCGGGTCGTACGTCTCCGTCACCGAGGTGTCGGGGTACATGCACGAGGACCTCACCGACGGCCTCGACGACATCGACGACGAGGGCACGCGCCGCTACATGCGGCAGCGCATCTACCCCGAAATTCCCGACGCCGGCCACGTCTGCTTCTACCCGATGGACAAGCGGCGCGACCCTGAGTACAACTGGTACGACCTGCCGTTCGACGAGCGGGCCGAGTACATGTCCGCCCACGGCGAGGTCGGCCGGGAGTACGCCGGCCGCGTCACGCAGATCATCAGCGGCAGCGTCGGCCTCGACGACCACGAGTGGGGCGTGACGCTGTTCGCCGACGACCCGACCGACATCAAGGAACTGCTGTACGAGATGCGGTTCGACCCCTCGTCCTCCCGGTTCGCGGAGTTCGGCGAGTTCTACGTCGGCCGCCGGTTCCCGCCGGACGACCTCGGGACGCTGCTGGCCGGCGAGGCGGTCCCGACCGACGACCCCCTCGACGGCGGAGCGGCCGACGCCGGCGAGACGGCGACCGCCGACACCGACGAGGCGACGACCGACGACACCGGCGAAACGACGACCGACGATGACGGGAGTTCCGGCGGTCGTCCGGCGACCGAACCGGCCCACGAGGCGGTCGACGCCGGGACGTTCCTCGAGCGGGCCGACGACCACGGCGTCGACCTCGACGTCGAGGCGGCCGGCTACGGGCTGCTGTTCGAGTCGGAGGCGCCCGCGGAGACCGTCGCCGAGGAGGTCGACGGCCTGCGGGCGAACTTCGACCACTACGACACCCACGTCGGAACGGCGGTCGTCGACGACGGGGCCGTCGCCTCGCTGTGGGCCAACAAGCGGGCGGCCGACACCGCCTCCGGCTTCCTCGCGGACCTGCCGGGCGTCGACGGCGGCATCGGGGCCGACCTCGAGGGCCACGGCGCCGACGACGCCGGTGCGGACGGCGGGGCCGACCCGGAGGCACACGGCGTCGGCGACGCCGATGCGACCGACGAGCCGCGGCGGGACGAACCGCCACACGAGTCGATCGAGACAGCCGAGTTCCAGCGGCTCGCCCACCGGTTCGGGGTCGACCCCGGCGACCACCCGGCGGCCGGCTACGCGCTGCTGTTCCGGTCGGAGACGGCCGCCGAGCACCTCGTTGAGGAGGTCGACGACCTCCGGGGGCGCTTCGAGAGCCACGAGGGCCACGTGCTGACGACGGTCCGGGCGGACTCCGGCGACACGGCGGTCGTCTCGCTGTGGGCCGACGAGTCGTCAGCCGACACCGCCTCCCGGTACCTGACGGAGCTGTCGGGGGCCGACGCCGGCGTCGGGGCCGCCTTCGGGGCCGGGGACGCCGACGACGGCGCCGACGACGCCGACGACATCCGCGGCGAACTCGCCGACCTCGGCATCTACGCCGGCCAGCCCCACGGCGAGGGGGTCTACGCGCTGGTGCTGTACTCCGAGGCGCCGGTCGAAGAGCTCCACGAGGAACTCGCCGCGCTCCGGGGGGAGTTCGAGCGGTACGACAGCCACGTCAAGTCGGCGGTCTACGACGACGAGGCCGGCGAGGGGCGGCCGGCCGTCGTCTCGATCTGGGGGACGCAGGACGCCGCCGACCGGGCCGCCGAGTTCCTCGCCGACCTCCCCGGCGTCGTCGGGCGCGCCGACGAGGCGGCGGGCGGCTTCGGGACGATGGGGATGTTCTACACGGTCAAGCCCGACTACCGCGGGGAGTTCGTCGACACCTTCGCCGAGGTCGGGGAGGCGCTGGGCGAGATGGACGGCCACCTCGACACCCGGCTGATGGTCAACCGCGAGGACGAAAACGACATGTTCATCGCCAGCCGCTGGCGGCGGCGGGAGGACGCGATGGCGTTCTTCCGGTCGGACTCGTTCCGGGACACCGTCGAGTGGGGCCGAGAAGTGCTCGACGACCGCCCCCGGCACGTCTTTCTGGCCTGACTACCGCTCGACGACCGCCGACAGAACGGCTCCACCCGACTACCGCTCGAGCACCGTCCCGCCAACGTCGGGAGGTGCTCGACGACCGCCGACAGAACGGCTCCACCCGACTACCGCTCGAGCACCGTCCCGCCGGCCCCGACGACGACGTCTGTGTCGCCGCGCGAGACGGCGTCGAAGTTCTCTCCGACGGGCGTCTCGTTGACCGTCCACTCGCCGCCGGCCAGCTCGAAGACGACGCCGCCGGAGCCGACCGCGTAGCCGTCGCCGCCGGTCGTCTCGACGTCGAAGAGGTCGGCGTCGCCGAGGCTCGTCGGCGTCCACTTGCTGCCGTCGTAGTCGAACACCGAGGCGTTGCCGCCGGAGACGGTCACG
>JAHENN010000073.1 GCA_018609665.1 Haloarculaceae archaeon
CACGGGTCGGGCCGGCCGTCGTCAGCGGCGACCCCGCGCGGGCGCTGAAGGCGGTCATCGGCGCCGGGCACCTCGGCGGCGTCGGCGCCATCGAGGAGGCGACCGAACTGGTCCACGAGGAACTCGGCTGGCCGGACGCCGACGCGCTCGACCCCGCCGTCGCGGCCCTCGCGGGAGCCCCGACGGACGCGGCCGACCCCTCGACGCTCGGCGCGCTCGAACGACGGCTCGTCGGCCCCGCCGTCGAACTGTCGACGGCGGCCCTCGGCGAGGGAGCGGTCGACCTGACCGACCTGACGCGGCCGGCCGACAGGAGTCACCCCGGCAGTCCCGCCAACCTCCTCCGGCGGACCGTCCTCGGGTCCGTCGAGTCGGCGGCCGAACTCGAGGATTCGGTGCTCGGGACCTCCGACGACGAACGGACCCGCGACGAGTGAGCCGGATTCGTCCGGGCCGCGGCGGGTCTCAGCAGTCCAGGCCGCGACAGTGCCCGGCGACGACGGCCACGAAATTGGCGCAGAAGAGGCCCGCCAGCAGCGGCAGCCACCCGGTGGGCTTGACGACCAGGAGCGCAACCGCGACGAACGGGAGCAGGACGGCGCTCCAGAAGCCGGCGCTTTCGACCGCCCGCACGACCCCGCTCCGGAGCGCTCCGGCGACGTTCGACCCGTTCGACCACGACCTGCCACGCCCGACTGAACCGCTCGCCTGTGCCATACGTATACCGGGCGCCCTGGCTTCAAGAACGTTTTTCAGACCTCGTTCGGACTCCGACCCAATTTCCCGGGCTACCGGGCGTCCTGCAGGGACCGGACGGTGTCGGACATGAGCCACCGGTCCTCCTCGTCGGGGTCCTCGATACAGAGCGCGTAGAAGCTGTCGCGTCCCTCGTCGACCGAGATGCGGTAGCCGCTGCTCGTCAGTGACCCGCCGTCGCGAGCCGCGTCCGGCGTCGAATCGTTCACACTGGCGGTACGACGCTCGGCAAAATAACCCGCACGGTTTCTTCGCCGGGTGAGCTGACCTCCGGCCGGTCGATGCCCAGTCGTGGCCACCGATATACTTTACTTATCACCGTCCGACAAAGCTGGTATGTCAGAGTCCGGCCAGTTCGAGGAGTTCGGCGGTCGACACGTCCCGGAGCCGCTGGAGGAGCCGCTGGAGCAGCTGGCGACGGCCTTCGAGGAGATCGTCCCGACCGAGGCGTTCCAGGAGCGGTTCCACCACCTCCTGAGCCACTACGGCGGCCGGCCGACGCCGGTCTACCACGCCGAGACCCTCAGCGAGCAGTACGGCGCGGAGATCTACTTCAAACACGAGGACCTGCTGCACGGCGGCGCCCACAAGCTCAACAACACGCTCGGCCAGGGGCGGCTGGCCGAGGAGGCCGGCAAGGAGCGGCTCATCGCCGAGACCGGCGCCGGCCAGCACGGCACCGCCACGGCGATGGTCGGCGCCATGCTCGACCTCCCGACGAAGATCTACATGGGCCGCAAGGACATGCAGCGCCAGGAGATGAACGTCTTCCGGATGCGGCTGCTCGGCGCGGAGGTCGAACCCGTCACCCGCGGCGACGAGGGCCTCGCGGAGGCCGTCGACGCTGCCCTGGAGGACCTGGTCGAGAACACCGAGGAGACGCACTACCTCGTCGGCAGCGCCGTCGGCCCGGACCCGTTCCCGCGGATGGTCCGGGAGTTCCAGTCGGTGATCGGCCGGGAGGCCCGCGAGCAGATCCAGGAACTCCACGGCGACCTGCCCGACGCCTGCGTGGCCTGCGTCGGCGGCGGCTCCAACGCCATCGGGCTGTTCCACGCGTTCAAGGACGACGACGTGATGTTCTACGGCGCCGAGCCGGGCGGCAAGGGCGAGTCGGAACACTCCGCGCCGCTGTCGCAGTCCGAGACCGACGACCCGCAGGTGTTCCAGGGCATGAAGACGAAGGTCATCGACGACGACACCGACAACCACTCCGTCTCGGCGGGGCTGGACTACCCGGCCGTCGGCCCCGAACACGCCGCCCTCCAGGAGCTCGGCCGCGCGGAGTACCACGGCATCACCGACGAGGAGGCGCTGGCGGCGTTCAAGGAGCTCAGCCGCGCGGAGGGCATCATCCCGGCGCTGGAGCCGGCCCACGCCATCGCCCTGGCGAAGAAGCTCGCCGCCGAGGACCGCCACGACACGCTGCTGGTCAACCTCTGCGGCCGCGGCGACAAGGACATGCAGACGGCCGCCGAGAAGTTCGACCTGGACTGACGCCCTGTCAGTCGCCAGTTGGCCGTCGGTCGCCCGTCGACCGTTTCAGCCGAGCTCCTTCTCGAAGTGGACCAGCTCGTAGTCGCCCGCCGTCGACTCGCCGACGACCTCGTACCCCTCGTCGGCGTAGAACTCGACGGCCGCCGCCTGCCGCCGGGCGGTCGTCGCCAGCAGGGGGTCGAACCCCGCCCGCTCGGCGGCCGCCTCCAGCGCCTCCAGCAGCCGCCGGCCGTACCCCCGGCGCTGACACGACGGCGCCACCCGCATCCGGTGGAGCTCCGCCGCCCCCTCGATTGTCCGCTCGTCGTCGTAACCTGCCGCCGCCGGCAGGAACCCGCCCATCGCGACCAAGGCGCCGTCGTGGACCGCCGGAACCTCGGCGCCGGCCGCCGCCGCCGGCACCGTGCCGACGAGGAACGCCCCGCCGGCGTCGATGTACGCCGTCTCGACGTCCCGCAGGTCGTCCGTGCCGGGGACGTCCGCCGGGTCGGTACCCGCGTCCCGCAGCGCCAGCTCGTGCAGCCGCCAGACGGCCTCGGCGTCCCGCGAGTCGTACGGCCGGAGTTCCAGCGGCGGCCCGTCCGTGTCGGCGTCCGTCACTATGCGAGTGGTCGGGCGGCGCCGTGTTCAGCCTTCGTCTTCCGGCGGCGCCTCTCGCGAGTTCGACGGGCGGGACCGGATTCGAACCGGAGGAGGACGGTCGGCCTCGCTTCGCTCGGCCGCTGCGACCTCTAGGGCTCGAACCGGTCTGCTCCCTCACTCCAGCCGACTCGCTTCGCTCGTCGGCTTCCAGTCAGTACGCGGGACCGGATTCGAACCGGAGCGAGAAATGCTCGCTCGCTCCGCTCGCTGCGCCTTTCTCGCAGGGTTCGAATCGGTCCTGCTCTTCGCTCACTCCGTTCGCTCATGCGCGGGACCGGATTCGAACCGGCGGACCCCTACGGGACAGCGTCCTAAGCGCTGCGCCGTTGGCCTGGCTTGGCTACCCGCGCTCTTTAAGCCAAACGGTCATTTCTCCGCTCGACGGTCGGCTCAAAAGGGGGAAAATATAAAACGCTCCTATGATACAGCGCCTCCCGCTATCTACGTCTGCTGGTTTTCACACGACTGACGCGCCTATACGCGCCGCTCTGACGGTCGTGTGACCTCCGGCGCGGCCCACCGACGTAGACTTCGAATCCGAGCCGGTTCTGGCCGTAGAGAGACATTCGGTGTTTTGGCGTGTTGTCCTTGGGTCAGCCCTGTCGGAATGTTGGCAGCTTCCTCGACGCTATCGACGGCGTGTGTGTCGTCGTCTCCGCCCGCGCCGGGGGAGTGTCGTCGTTTCCGGTCCACTCCGGCGGCGTGTCGCGTCACACACCACAGGGCCGACGGTTTTTGTTCGCAGCGTCGAACACGGCGTGTGACAAACATAGAAGACATCGCCGCGACGGCGTTCCCGAACCGAGCCGTCGAAACGATCGACGAGGTGAGCACCCGTCCCGGCAACGAGACGGCGCGGGTCACCTTCGCCGCGAGCGATCCCGTCTACCTCAAGACGACGACCGACCGCGTCGACCGGCTGCGCCGCGAGATCGCGGTACTCCGGTATCTCGACGGACGGTGTCCGATCCGGACGCCGGCCGTGGTCACTGCCGGTCCGGACGAGCACCCGCCGTTTCTCTGCACGCGGCCGCTTCCCGGCACGGCCTGGCGCGAGCGCTGGCGCGGGACCGAACCGGCCGACGACGCGTTCGGGCCGTCCGAGCCGCTCCCGTGGGAGGCCGACGGGAGCGTCGCGGCGACGCCGGCGTCCGGACCGCGAGCGGACCTGTGCCGCCGAGCGGGGCGGACGCTGGCGGAGATCCACGACCTGCGGGTCGACACGTCCGGCGTCGTCGACGACGAACTGTACGGGACGCTCTGCTTCGCGTCGACGGAGCCACGCGGTGAGGCCTTCTCGGAGGCCGACCGGATGCTCGTCAGGGTGGTCAGCAAGTGGGTTAGCTACGAACTGGAGCGCCACCGCAAGACGGCGGACCTCCAGCGCACGAACGAACGGCTCGAGGAGTTCGCAAGCGTCGTCTCTCACGACCTCCGGAACCCGCTTACGGTCGCCAAGGGGAA
>JAHENN010000074.1 GCA_018609665.1 Haloarculaceae archaeon
GCGACGGCGCCGTCGCCGACGGTGACGACCCACCCCGCCGTCTCGTGGCGGTAGTCGTCGAACTCGGCGTCGCCGCCGACGGCGCGCAGGACGTTCTCGGCAGCGGTGCGGGCCTGCCTGACGGCGGTCTGTGCGCTGGCGGGCGCCTCGACGCCGGCCTCGTCGACGACCGCGGCGGCGTCGCCGACGGCGAAGGTCGCCCCCGTCTCGCCGACGCGGAGGTCCGCCCCGGTCCGCCGTCGCTCCCCGTCGAGGGCGTCCGGACCGCGGATGCCCCCCGCCCACACCAGGACGTCGTGCGGAATCGTCCGGCCGTCCGCCAGCGCGACCGTCTCCGCTCCGACCGTCTCGACCCTCGCGTCCGTCTCGACGACAATATCCCTCGCGTCGAGTTCCGCCCGGACGGCGCCGGCGAAGGTGTCGCCGAACCCCGGGGCGACGCGGTCGGCCGCCTCCAGCACCGTCACGTCGAGCCCGAGGTCGGCCTCCCGGGAGAGGGCGGCGAGCTCGCCGGCGGCCTGGACGCCCGAGAGGCCGGCGCCGACGACGACGGCGTCGCCGCCGGGGGTCGAGACGGCGTCGGCCCGGATGGCCTCGGCGTCGGCGAGTCGCTTCAGCGGCCGGGCGTGGGTCTCGGCCCCCGGGACGCCGCCGAACGCCGTCTCCGCGCCGAGACAGACCGCCGCGGCGTCGTAGGAGAGCCGCTCGCGGTCGCCGTCGTCGTCGAGGACCGCGACGCCGGCCGCGGGGTCGACGTCGACGACCCGGGCCCGACGGACCTCGGCACGGGACAGCGCCGCCGACAGCGGCACCGTGATCGCCTCCGCCAGCCCCGGTCGCCGAATGACGCGGTGGAGTTCGTGCTGGACGAGGTGGGTTCCGGAGTCGTCGACGACGACCAGGTCGGCGTTGTGGAGCCGCCGCTCGAGACGGCGGGCGACGGTCAGGCCGGCGTAGCCGGCGCCGAGAACGGCGACACGCATGCCGGCGGTAGACCCCCGGCGGGCATAGGCCCTCCGGCAGGTGTCGACCGGACGTATTCGCTCGATGACAGTCGTCTGCCGCACGTCGGACCCGGCAAAACGCTTTTTCCTGTTTGATGTGATAAAGCTACGATGAACGAACTCGGGACGCTGCTGGACGACATCGTCGCCGACGTCGACAGCGTCTTCCTCTTTTCGCCGAGCGCGTCGGTCCACGAGTCGTTCGCCGACGCGGAGCCGCCCGTCGTCGTGGTCGCGCCCGAGAACGCCGTCGACGCCGAGCGGTACGTGGAACTGCCGCTGGAGTTCCAGGACCTCCGGGAGTGCATCCGGTTCGGCATCGAGGGCGGATTCGACAACGGCTACCTCGAGGAGGGCGACCAGGTGGGCTGTGCGGCGGAGCTGTTCGCCGACGAGGTCGACACGGTCACGCGGGTCCGGGCCGGCGACTTCGAGCACTCGGGGGTGTACGGGCTGTTCGTCAACAGCCGGGCCGCCCCGGAGGTCATCCGGAACGTCTTCGAGGTGGCCATCGAGCTGGGCAAGAAGGGCCAGAAGGGCAAGCGCGTCGGCGCGCTGTTCGTCGTCGGCGACGCCGGGAAGGTGATGAACAAGTCCCGGCCGCTGTCGTACAACCCCTTCGAGAAGAGCCACGTCCACGTCGGCGACCCCATCGTCGACGTGATGCTGAAGGAGTTCTCCCGGCTCGACGGCGCCTTCGTCATCTCCGATTCGGGGAAGATCGTCTCCTCGTACCGGTACCTCGAGCCCGCCGCCGAGGGCGTCGACATCCCGAAGGGGCTCGGCGCCCGCCACATGGCCGCCGGCGCCATCACGCGGGACACGAACGCGGTGGCGGTGGCGCTGTCGGAGTCCGACGGGCTCGTCCGGGCGTTCTCCGGCGGGGAGATCGTCCTCGAGCTCGACCCGGAGGAGTACTGAGCATGCAGTCCGTTCCCGACCGGGTCGAGGGCGTGACCCTCGGCGGCGACCTCGTGACGGCGGCCGCGCTGGTCGCCGGCGGGCTCGTCGTCTGGGGCGGCACCGTCTGGCTCGTCCGGCGGGTGCTGCTGCGGTTCGGCGTCGACGAGGCCGTCGAGGGGACGGCCTTCGAGCGGGCCGCACAGGGGGTCGGGAGCTCGACGGTCGGGCTGGTCTCGCAGGTGTGCGGAATCTTCCTCGTGCTCTTCGGGGCGCTGTACGTCGTCGAGACGCTCGACGTCGCGCTGTCCCGGCCGTTCGTCGTCGCCGTCAACGAGTTCCTCGCCCGGCTGTTCGTCGCCGTACTGGTGGTCATCGTCGGCGTGCTGGTCGGCGACAAGGCCGAACTCGTCGTCGGCGAGCGGCTCCGCAGCGTCAAACTGCCCGAGGTGACCGTCATTCCGCGGCTGGTGAAGTACTCGGTGCTGTACATCGCCGTGCTGGTCGCGCTGTCGCAGCTCCGGGTCGCAACCGGCGCGCTGCTCATCCTGCTTGCGGCGTACGCCTTCGGGCTCTTCTTCCTCGGCGGCCTCGCGTTCAAGGACCTGCTGTCGTCGGCGGCCGCCGGCGTCTACCTCCTGCTCGTGGAGCCGTACAGCATCGGCGACGAGGTGGAGATCGACGGCAGCCGGGGGATCGTCCAGGAGGTGGACGTCTTCGTCACGCTCGTCGAGCGCGACGGCGAGGAGTATCTCATCCCCAACCGGAAGGTGCTGCGGGAGGGCGCAACCCGGGTCCGCGGCTGAGCCCCGAACCAGGTACGTTTAAGCCGGCGCCCGCAGTCCGTGACGTATGGCCGAACCAGACGCCACCGTCGAGGAACTGATGACGACGCCCGTCGAGACGGTTTCGGCGGACGCGACGCTCGCGGATGCCGCCCGGAGGCTCGACGCCGAGGGCATCGGCTCGCTCATCATCGGCGAGGACCGCGTCCACGGCATCGTCACCGAGTCGGACGTCGTCGCGGCCGTCGGCGAGGAGCTCGACCCGACGACGCCGGTGACGGAGCACATGACCGACCCCGTCGTGACCATCCGCCGCGGCAGCACCGTCCAGGCGGCCGCCGAGCGCATGGGCCACAACGGCGTCAAGAAGCTCCCCGTCGTCGAGGGGGGATCGGCGGTCGGCATCATCACGACGACCGACCTCGCGCTGCACCTGCCGGACCTGCAGGTGAACATGGCCCACCAGGCCGAACCCGAGATCCGCGACGGCGAGTTCGAGTGAGTCGACCCGCGCGGCGGCCCCGCGCGACGACCCGCCGGGCCGTCCGACCCCCTCGACGACGATGAGGGCCCTCGTCGAGGACGACCTCACCCGCGCGACGGCGTTCTTCTCGCTGGCCTTTCTCACGGCGACCGCCGGCGGGCTCCTGCTCGGCGACCCCCGGCTCGGCATCGAGTGGGGGTTCCCGCTCGGGGTCGCCTTCGGCGCCTTCGCGTACGTCTTCCTCGTGCCGACCGACCCCGACGACTGACGGCCGTGGAGAGCCTTCCGGAAGGCCAACGGTATAAACGCCCACGGGGCGAACGGACGGGTATGAAGATCTACACCGGCCGCGGCGACGAGGGGATGACCGACCTCCGGGACATGTCGCGCGTCTCGAAGACGAGCCAGCGCATCGAGGCCTACGGGACGGTCGACGAGGTGAACAGCCTCGTCGGCCGCGTCCGGCCGTCGGGTCACGACGACGTCGACGGGAAGCTCCGGGAGGTCCAGAACCACCTTCACATTATCCAGGCGGACTTCGCCGATCCCGACGACGAGGGCGACACCCCCCGGA
>JAHENN010000075.1 GCA_018609665.1 Haloarculaceae archaeon
GGAGCCGGTCGCGCTTCCACCCGGCCGGGGACCTGCGGGCCTCGACCCGCGCCCGCAGGCGGTCGAGGCCCCCGTTGCCGTCGACGCCGGCGCGGTCGAGCCCCTCGGCGGCCACGGCGAAGAGGTCCGCGTACAGCGCGTCGGTGTCGGTCGTCTCCGTCCCGTCGGCGGTCACCCACGCGAGGTCGGCGCCGAGGCCGTCGCGGGCGGCCGCGTAGAAGTTCTCCCGGGCTCGCTCCCACGACAGGGTCGCGACGGGGTGGTCGGTCGCGACCAGCCCGCGGAGCAGCCCCGCGAACGTCGCCACGAGCGCGGCGGCGTCGGGGACCGTCGGCTGGCCGGGCAGCGGGCGGAACTCGATGCGGGCGTTGGCGGCCGCCGGCGTCGCCCCCTCGAACACCGGACGCACCCACCGCCAGTAGGAGCCGTGCTTGTGCCGCAGGTGGGCGAAGGCGTCGTCGAACCGCCGGCGGTCGCCGCCGTCGCCGTCGAACAGCTCCGGCGAGATGGGCGGGTCGGCGGCGACGCGGTCGACGGCCGCCTCCACGGTCTCGAGGTCCCGCGGGAACCGCACCTTCGCCGGCCGGTCGGGGTCGTTCATGACGGCCTCGTACAGCTCGACGCGGTTCTCGCGGCGGCCGTCGGCGAGGACGTCTTCGACGGTCGCGTCGTCGTCGTACAGCGACGGCGGGAACAGCGGCGAGTTGGCCGCCAGCGCCAGCAGCGGCCCCGCCGCCCGCAGCGCGTAGTTGAAGTACGTCGGCAGTTCCGCCGCCACCGGCACCTGGTAGTGCGGCTGGATGCTGGCGGTGAGCGTCGCGGGGGCGATGGTCGGCGTCTCCAGGGTGACGTTGGCCGTCTCGAGCCGACACCGCGGCTCGTACAGCGGCGTGTTCGACATCACGTGGTAGCGGACCGACGGCGGGATGTTCGGCGAGAGGGCGACGCCGTCGACCTCGCGGCAGGCGCCGAGGTAGTCGGCGGCGGTCTCGTCGACCGGCGGGACGGTCCAGAAGCCGTCGGCGACGAGCCGGATGTTCTCCGCCCGGGAAACGGCGTCGCCCGCGCTGCGGACCGACGCCTGCGTCTCGTGGCGCAGCGCCGCCAGCCCGTGGGACCCGAACGGCTGGGGATGACCCGCCAGCTCCGCGTTGTGCCGGCCCAGCTCCTTCTCGAAGCCGACGAGCTCGAGCAGCGGGACCGGCACGCGCCGGAGTCGGCCGCTGGCGTCGACGGCGTGGAACTCGTGTTCGAGGCCGACGCTGGCGTCCGGGTTGTCGAAGGTGCCGACGGCGAGTTCGGCCTTCAGCCGGTCGGCCTCCCGCTCGACGCGGCCGGCGACGGCGTCGGCGTCGACCTCGCGGGCCGCCCGCACCTCGGCCACGAGGTCCGCGAGTTCGTCCATACCGCCCGCACGCCTGCGGTCGACTTCAAGCCACGGGGTGCGCTACCGCGTGGCAGGGGTCGCGCCGGCGTCGTCGCCGTCGGCGCGACGGCAAAAAAATCCGATACCTCGGAAGGGTCAGAAGGGGGCCTCGGGACCTTCGTCCTCGCCGTCGTCGCCGCCGTCGGGGCCGGGGAAGGACGGCGACATCTGGCCGCCGGCCATCCCCTCGCTGCCGCCGTCCATGCCGGTGTCGGCGTGGACGGTGTCGATTTCGGGGATCTCCTGGGTCATGCGGCTCTTGATGGCCTGGATGGTCATCGGCGAGATGCCGCACCCGGAGCAGGCGCCCCCGAGCATGATGGTGACCTCGCCGGTCTCGCGGTCGAGGTCCTGGATGGCGGCGCTGCCGCCGTGCATCTGGATCTGCGGGAAGTTGCGCCGGAGGAAGTTGCTGATGCGCTCGCGGAGTTCCTCGTTGGCGTCGGCGGAATCCGTACTCATATCACCGGGTACACGGCGCAGGCGTATGAAGATTGGGCTCCGGACCGGGGGGCGGTCGTTCCGGACCGGCGACGCCGGTCGTCCGGCGCCGGTCTGACAGGTGTCTGACGGGTCTTTATGAGGTTCGCTCACGGTTGTCCCGCCATGCCATCCCGCCGCCATCTGCTCGCCGCCGCGGGGCTCGCCGCCGCGAGTCCCGGCTGTCTGCGCGTTCTCGGCGACGACGGCTCCGAATCGACGAACGACGCGCCCGCCGACACGACGGGCGACGCGACCGGCGACGCCGCAAGCGAGGGCATCCGCATCGGGAAACTCTCCGTCCGGAACAACCACGGCGAGGCCCACCAGGTCCAACTGGCCGTCGAGTCCGGGGAGGGCATCATGCACATGGACACCTACGAGTTCGACGCCGACGGCGGGACCGTCGTGGAGGGCGAATGGACGTCGACGGCCGCCGAATACCTCGTGCACGCGCGGCTGGACGACGGCGAGATACAGTCGACCGACGTGGCCGGCAGCGTCGACGACGAGACGACCTGCGTGCAGATGGTACTGCGCATCGACGCGGAGGGCAGCCTCGGCGTCCTCTACGGCCCGAACTGCGACCGCTAATCGTCGAAGACCCGCTCCAGCTCCGCCTCCACCGCCGCGACGTACTCCTCGAGCACCGCCTCGAACCGTTCCTCGTCGACGACGACGTCGGTGAGCCGCTCGTAGGGGTCGTCGGGCACCTCCAGACGGAACCCCTCCTCCTCGTCGTAGAAGGGCTCCGACTCGTCGAGCACCTGCTGGTCGATTCCGTGGACGAGCGTCGAGTCGTACCGCTCGTTGACGCGGTTGAACGCGTTCTTGTACGCCTGCTGGAGCTTCGGGAGGAAGTCGACGTACTTCCGCTCCTCGAAGGTCTCGGGGTCCATACCCGACGTTGCGGCCCGGCGTTCAAAAGCCGGTCGAACGCAACCGACTTTATCCCGGCGGCGGACCGGCCGGTATGTACCGCAGCGGTGCGTTCGTCGCCGAGCAGGTCACGCCGACGGCCGACGAGCAGGTCCAGCCCAACGGGGTCGACCTGACGCTGGCGTCGGTCCACGAGCAGCGCGAGCCGGGCCGCATCGGCCGGGACGGCAAGGCGGTCGGCGCCCGCCGAGAGCGACCGGTCGATACGGTCGACGACGACGGCGACGGGACCTACTACCTCCCGTCGGGGGCCTACGTCGTCCGGTACGCCGAGACGATCGCGGTGCCGGACGACCACGTCGGCTTCGTCTACCCCCGGTCGTCGCTGCTGCGGAACTCCTGTATGCTCAACACCGCCGTCTGGGACGCCGGCTACGAGGGCCGGGGCGAGGGGCTGCTGCAGGTCCACCACGACGTCGAGATCACCGCCGGAGCGCGGATCGCACAGTTCGTCCTCGCGGTGACCGACGCCGACGGAACGTACGACGGGAGCTACCAGGGCGAGAATCTGTGATCTCGTGTCGTGGCAAATGTTGACACGTTTGGACGCGTCTGTCAGTAAATACTTGTACGATTGGGTAGCATTCGGGGGAAAACAGCCACCCCCACTTATACAGCCGAGAATGCACCGCATAACGAATTTTAAGAGCTACCCCGATGCTACGATAACTTCGGCGTTCGTACCCTGCTATCCATGTCAGATAACACCACACGGCGCCCGGTTGCCGTGCTGCTGGCGCTCCTCGTCGTCTGTTCGTTCGCGGGAGTTCCGGCGGCCGCGGCGGCCGGCAGCGGCAGCTCGTTCGGGGACGACGCGGACGGCGTCCTCGACTCCGGTGACGGCTCCGACGATAGTTCGACGGGCGGGTCCTCCGGGGCACCCGGGTCCGACGACTCTGGTAGCTCCGGCGATTCGTCCGGCTCCGACGGTTCCGACGACACCGGAGAGTCCGGCGACTCCGACGGCTCCGACGACACCGGGGAGTCCGACGGCTCCGGCGGCGAAGGAGAGTCGGAGGACATCGAGCCCGTCAAGGACGCGACGGCAGCGGTCGAGACGACCGTCGGGGAGACGACCGGTGCCGTCGGCGGGTCCGTCGAGACGGCCGGCGGCACCGTCTGGGGAACCACGTACGGCGCGCTCGGGGCGGCCGAGGGCACGGCGGGCGAGACCGGTCCGTCGCTCGACGGAGTGACGTTCGAGTTCGACGACGGGCGCGAGCGGCTCCGGTCGCGGCAGGCCGGCGCCGTCCACCGGACGACCCGCGACGACGACGGCTACGACGCGAGCTACGACATGGGAACCGACACGACCGCGATGCTCGGGTCGGCCGGGGCGACGCAGGCGAGCGGCGGCCAGGGCGGTCAGCCCCTGCCGGACGGCGCGAACGGCGGCGCGGCGCTCGGCC
>JAHENN010000076.1 GCA_018609665.1 Haloarculaceae archaeon
CGTCCTGATGGAGGTGGCCTGTGCCGCGAGCGTGGCGGCCCTGCTGGAGGCCGGCGACGAGATGGCGGGGCGGACGGTGGTGCTGCCCGTGTCGGGCCGGAACCTCGAGGCCGGGAAGCTGCGGTCCATCCTCGAGGGCTGAGGCGACGAACCCGTCAGGCCTTTCTCCGGGCCGCCGCAGGAATCGACATGGACCGAAAGCGGGCGATGACCAGCGTCGACCTCGCGGCGCTCGTCGGCGAGCTCCGAGGGTACACCGGCGCCGTCGTCGACAAGGCCTACCTCTACGGCGACGACCTCGTCCGGCTGAAGATGCGGGACTACGACCGCGGCCGGGTCGAACTGGTGGTCGAGGTCGGCGACCCCAAGCGCGCCCACGTCGCCACCCCGGAGCACGTCCCGGACGCGCCGGGCCGGCCGCCCAACTTCGCGATGATGCTGCGGAACCGCATCGCCGGCGCCAACCTCGAGAGCGTCGAGCAGTACGGCTTCGACCGCATCCTCACGTTCCGCTTCGAGCGGGAGGACCAGACGACGCTCGTCGTCGCGGAGCTGTTCGGCGACGGCAACGTCGCGGTCACCAACGAGGACCGCGAGGTGGTCGACTGCCTGGACACCGTCCGGCTGCGCTCCCGGACGGTCGCGCCGGGCAGCCAGTACGGCTACCCCGACGAGCGGTTCAGCCCGCTGGACTGCGACTACGGGGCCTTCGCCGCGAAGATGGACGACTCCGACACCGACCTGGTGCGGACGCTCGCCACCCAGCTGAACTTCGGCGGCCTCTACGCCGAGGAGCTCTGCACCCGGGCCGGCGTCGAGAAGACCGTCGGCATTGAGGCGGCGACCGACGAGCAGTACGAGGCGCTGTTCGGCGCGCTGGAGCGGCTCCGGGAGCCGCTCCTGGCCGGCGAGACCGACCCGCGGCTGTACGAGTCCGACGGCGAGGTCGTCGACGCGACGCCGCTGCCGCTGGAGGAGCACGCCGAGTCGGGCTACGAGGCGACCGCCTTCGAGAACTTCAACGGCGCCATCGACGAGTACTTCCACCGGCTGGAGCAGGACGCCGAGGAGAGCGTCGTCGACGAGAGCGCCCGGCCGGACTTCGAGGCCGAAATCGAGAAGTACGAACGCATCATCGACCAGCAGCGCGGCGCCATCGAGAACTTCGAGGAGCAGGCCGAACGGGAACAGCAGAAGGCCGAGCTGCTGTACGGCAACTACGACCTCGTCGACGAGGTGTGTTCGACGGTCCGGGAGGCCCGCGAGGACGACGTCCCGTGGAGCGACATCGAGACGCGGTTCGCGGAGGGCGCCGACCGCGGCATCCCCGCCGCGGAGGCGGTGGTCGGCGTCGACGAGGCCGAGGGGACGGTGAGGCTCGACCTCGACGGCACGACGGTCGAGGTCGACCCCGCGATGGGCGTCGAGAAGAACGCCGACCGGCTCTACACCGAGGCCAAGCGGGTCCGCGAGAAGAAGGAGGGCGCCCAGGCGGCCATCGAGGACACCCGCGAGGACCTCGAGGACGTCAAGCGGCGCCGCGAGGAGTGGGAGGCCGACGACGGCGACGACGAGGCCGAAGAGGACGTGGAGCGGGACTGGCTGGCGATGGGGTCGGTGCCGGTCCGGTACGACGAGAAGTGGTACGAGCGGTTCCGCTGGTTCCGGACGAGCGACGGCTTCCTCGTGCTGGGCGGCCGCAACGCCGACCAGAACGAGGAGCTCGTCAAAAAATACATGGAGCCGTCGGACCGGTTCTTCCACGCGCAGGCCCACGGCGCCCCGGTGACGGTGCTGAAGGCGACGGAGCCGGACGAGGCCGCCCGCGACGTCGAGATCCCCGCCCGGAGCCGCGAGGAGGCCGCGCAGTTCGCCGTCTCCTACTCCTCGGTCTGGAAGGACGGCAGGTTCGAGGGCGACGTCTACGAGGTCGACCCCGACCAGGTGTCGAAGACACCGGAGAGCGGCGAGTACATCGAGAAGGGCAGCTTCGTCGTCCGGGGCGACCGCGACTACTACCGGGACGTGTCGGTCGGCGTCGCCGTCGGCATCAAGTGCGAGCCGGACACCCGCGTCGTCGGCGGGCCGCCGTCGGCGGTCGAGCCGCGGACGGAGACGTCGGTCCGGCTCGAGCCGGGCCAGTACGCCCAGAACGACATCGCAAAGCGGATCTACCGGACCTTCCGCGAGCGGTTCGAGGACACCGGCTTCGTCCGGAAGGTCGCCAGCCCCGACCGCGTCCAGGAGTTCTGCCCGGCCGGCGGGAGCCGGACCGTCGACGATTGATACCGACCGGTGCGGGTCGTCGCGTCGCCGCGATTCGGGTGCCACGACGACCCGCCGCGGGCCGGCGACGCGCGGAGTATAAACCGCCCCGTCCCCTTCGACGAACGTGTTCCGCGCGTCGCTGTCGTACGCGGTCCGGCGCAGCCGTGCGGCCGTCGTCGGCGGGGGGCTCGTGCTCGTGACGTTCCCGTTCGCGCTGGCGGCCGGCGCGGAGGGTCGGCTGCGGTACCTCGCCGTCCCGGGGCTGCTGCCGTGGCTGCTGCTGCGCGGCTACTACGTGCGGGTGGTCCGGACGACGGTCGGCCGCGAGCACCCGACGCCGCCGCCGTTCGACCGGCTCCGGCGGCTCCTCCGGGACGGCGTCGCGTCGCTTCTCGTCGCCGGCTGCTACCTGCTGCCCGGCGTGGCCGTCCTCGCCCCGCTCGTCTACGCCCGGGCGGTCGGAACGGACGTCGGGACACTGGCCAGCGGGCTGCCGTCGCCGGCCGCCGACCTCGCCGTCTCGGCGACGGGCGTCGCCGCCCTGGCGGCGCTGATGTACCTCCTCGGGGCGCTGTACGCGATTCCGGTGGCGGTGACGCGGTTCGCCCACGCCGACCGGCTCCGGGCGGCGTTCGACCTCCGGCGGATCGTCGCCGGCGCGCTCACCGAGGACTACGCCGTCGCCTGGGGGACGTCGATGCTGTTGCAGGCGCTACTGTTCCCGGTGGCGTACGCCCTCCGGCTGCTGCTCGTCGGGTTCGCGCTGCACTTCGTCGTCGCCGTCGCGGTCCGGTACTGCTACGGCCGGGGCGTCGGCGCCGGACTCGGGCTGTCGCCGGTCGTCCCGGACCCGTCGCCGGGAGCGCCGACGGAACGCTCCCGCGTCCGCGGCGACGACCCCTCGCGGGTCGGCCGCCGGCGCGACCGGGAACGGGAGCGTACTTAGGGCCGCCGACCCCAGAGCCGACATGCACGTTGCCGACCGCACGGCCGTCGAGGGCCGCCGCGAGCGCATCACGGTCGTCCCCGAGAGCCTCGACGACCTGTGGCACCTCACCTACGTCCTCGAGCCGGGCGACGCCGTCGCGGGCGACACGACCCGCCGCATCCAGCGCGACGACGACAGGACCCGCGACACAGGCGGCCAGCGCGAGCCGATGTGGGTCCGGCTGGAGGTGACCGACGTCGAGTTCGCGAAGTTCTCCACCCGGCTGCGCGTCGGCGGCGAGATCGTCGACTGCTCCCGGGAGGACCAGCTCGGCTTCCACCACACGCTCAACGTCGAGGAACACGACGAACTGGAGGTGGAGAAGGTCTGGCAGGTCGACCAGCTCGAGCGGCTCGAGGAGGCCGTCGAGGCCGCCGAACAGCCCGACGTCGCCGTCGCCACCGTCGAGGAGGGCGCCGCCCACGTCCACACCGTCGCCCAGTACGGCGTCGACGAGCGGGCGACGATCTCCGGGCCGACCGGCAAGGGGGAGTTCGCCCGCTCCCGCGAGGAGCTGTTCGAGGAGCTGACGGCGGTGCTGGGCCGGCTCGACGTCGACGCCATCGTCCTGGCCGGCCCCGGCTTCACGAAGCGGGACGCCCTCGAGTACATCGAGAGCGAGGCGCCGGACGTCGCAGAGCGGGTCCGGACCGTCGACACCGCAAGCGTCGGCGACCGGGGGGTCCACGAGGTGCTGAAGCGGGGCGCCGTCGAGGAGATCCAGACGGAGACCCGCATCGCCGAGGAGGCCGAACTCATCGACGAGCTGATGGCCCGTATCGGCGAGGGCGCGGAGGTGGCCTACGGCGTCGACGAGGTGGCGAAGGCCGCGGAGTTCGGCGCCGTCGAGACGCTGCTTATCCTCGACGAGCGGCTCCGCGCCGAGCGGGCCGACGAGGGCGACTGGGACGTCGACGTCGACGACCTCGTGGAGAACGTCGAGCAGCAGGGCGGCGACGTCACCGTCTTCTCCCACGAGTTCGACCCCGGCCAGCAGCTCGACAGCCTCGGCGGCGTCGCGGCGCTGCTGCGCTACCGGCTGGAGTGAGCCGACGGCCGCGTGTCACAAACCTGGCCGGCGTGGCCCGGGGCAACCCGATGCCCGGGCGGCCTCAGGACGGCCGGCGGGAGACGTCGACCGTCAGGCCGTCGCGGGCCACCCGGACGTCGGCATCGACCCGCTCGCCGACGGACGCGACCATCGACTCGTGTTCGCCGTCGGTGTGGGGAAAGAGGTGCGTCAGGTAGACCCGGCCGAGGTCGCGGCCGGCCAGCGCCTCGCCGAGCTGCGTCGGCGTCGGGTGGTTGTCGACGTCGATGCCGTCGGGAAAGGAGCAGTCGTGGGCCAGAAGCGCCGACCCGTCGGCGAGGTCGGCGACGGCATCGGTCGCCTCGGTGTCGGCGGAGAACGTGAACGTCGCGTCGTCGCTCTCGAAGCGGTAGGCCAGACAGTACATCGAGTGGACGGTCTCGACGGCCTCGACGTCGTAGCCGGCCGCGGCGAACGTTCCGGGGCCGATCTCCCGGACCGAGAGGTCGAACCGGCCGGCCATGTAGTCGTGAACCGACAGCAGGTCCTCGACGAGCGCCCCGGTACCGTCGGGGCCGACGATCTCGAGGTCGGTCTCGCCGGCCAGCCACCGCGCCTTCAGCAGCGGCAGCAGGTCAGAGACGTGGTCGAGGTGGTGGTGGCTCAGGAGTACCGTTCCGACCCCCTCGTAGCCGACGTCCGTCGCCGCCAGCCCGTGCATCGCGCCGCTGCCGCAGTCGACCAGCAGCGGGTCGGCGCCGCCGCCGGGGTCCTCCAGCAGCAGCCCCGTCTGGTTCCGCTCGCCGGTCGGCATCGCCGCTCCGGTGCCGAGGAAGGTGACCTGCATGTGCCCACCCTGGGGACGGGTCGGCAAGTGCGCTGTGGTGGCCGTCCGCCGCGGGAGGTACGCCCGTCGCCGTCCCGAAGCGACCGACCGGCGACGACGCGCGGGCGAGCGACGAACCGCGCGGTCGGAACCTCAGAACGGGAGGATGCTGTCCGGCCGCTCCTTCGTGACCACGGTACCGCCGGCCCCGACGGCGACGTTGGGCGACCCGAGCGCGAGGCCGTTGAGGTCCTGCCCGGTCTCCGTGGTGTCCTGCTCCCAGGTGCCGGCGTACTCGAACATCTTCCCGCTGCTGCCGGCGGCGTAGCCGGAGCCGTCCTCGATCTCGACGTCGCGGAGCGTCGCGTCGCCGAGGTCGGTCCGCTCCCGCCGGCCGGTGTACCGCTGGACGGTGCCGCCGGCGCCGACCGCCCAGACGTCTTCCGACCCGTCGCTGTCGACCCCACAGAGGCTGTTGTCCGCGTCCGCGACGCCGATCCGCTCGTAGGCCGACCCGTCTCCGTCTCGAACGCGCTGGCGTTCGTGTTGACCGTGTGACCCGACCGGACGTCGTAGGAGTCGACGCCCGACAGCGCGTACCCCTGGCCGATCTGGACCGGCTCCCGCGTCCCGCTCCGGCCGTTCTCGAAGCTGTAGGAGATGATCCCCGACGCGTCGGCAACGTAGACGCTGGCGTCGCCGGCCTCGCCCGTGACGGCGACGTCCAGGAAGTTGTTCGTGTTGTCCTGCGGTGTGCTGCGGTTCGTGAGCGACCCGGAAGCCGGGTCGAACTCGCCGATGGCGCCGGAAGCACCGACCACCCACAGCCGGTCGCCGTCGTCGGTGACGCCGGCGCCCCGGAGGTCGTTGCCGTCGCCGCTGACCCCCTCGTCGGTCACCTTCCGCCAGCTCTCGCCGGCGCGTTCCAGGATGAGCCCGTCGCCGCCGACGGCGTAGGCCCCCTCGCCGGTGTGCGTGACGTCGTGGAGCGTGTTCTCCGTCGGCGTCTCCTCGACGGTCCACTCCGGCTCGTCCGCCGCGACCCGCCCAGTGACGGATACTGCTGCGAAGACTGTCCCGACCGTTCCCAGTGTCGATCTGCGCGATATTATTCTTCCCCTCCGGACGATCACAAAATAGTTCTCGTATCAATTTTGTGGAACGGATCCACGACTCAATTTGTGAGTACGGCTATTGTTCAATTATTCAACATCAGTCCAAATTTTATACAGTAGGGCTGCCCCGCCACGGCGGACCGGTGGCCGGCGACCACGGGTCGGGCGTGCCGTTCGGGCGTTCCACCCGAAAGGTCATACTCGGCGGCTTCGAGCGTACACACGGGATGGACCGCGAGTCGTTCGAACTCGGCGACGTGGTCGCCGGAGACACGGTCGACGGGGCCGCCGCGAGGCGGGAGGCCGAGCGGTTCCTCGATCGGTGGTCCGGCGACGACCTCGCGGCCGTGAGGGACCGTACGCGGCGGCTGGCAGTCCTCGGGGTCGCCGGGGCCGTCGCCGCGGCGCTCCTCCCGGCGACCACCGCCGTCGCCGACCTGCTGCTCCAGACTATCTACTACACGCTCGTCGTCGAGGTCGGCGTGATGGGAGCGGTCTACTACCTGCTACGGGACGCCGACCGGCCGGCCGACGTCCTGGAGGCCGACCTCGGCTGGGCCGGGACGGCCGGACTCCTGGCGTTGGTCGCTCTCGCGTACGCGGCGACGAACGCCCGCGCCGGACGGATGGTCTGGCGGTTCGCGTTCAAGTCGGCGCCGTTCGCGCCGGGCGGTCGTCCGCCGCCGCTTGCGGCCGACAAGGAGCCGCTCGTCGCCTGGGGCCGGCGGCTGGCCGGTGCCGCCGCCGTCGTCCTCGTCGCCGACGTGAGCTGGACCGTCCTGGTCCGGGCGGGCGCCGGAGTCGACCTGCCCGACCTCCTCGGCGGCGGCCGGCCGACGGTGACGCCGCTCGAGGCCGGCGTGCTGTACGCGACCCTGTTCGTCCTCGGTGTCCTGCTCGCGGTCACCCTCTCGGTCCGGCGGTGACCGGCGGGTCAGCCGTCGCGGCCGCCGTGCTTCCGGAACCAGACCCGCTCGCCGACCGGCGACTCCTCGGGCCCGAGGTCGAGCCGGTCGAGGAAGAGGTCCCGGACGGCAAGCGTGACGACGAGTTCGACCGACCCGCCGTCGGCGGCGACGGAAACGACGCAGTGCCCGTCCCGCTCGGCGACGGCCTCGACGGTTCCGACCGTCCACCGGTCGCGGTGGTGGGCCGGCTCCCGGGCGTGGATGCGGTCGTGGGTCATCGGCGGTCGGCTGCCGCCGACCGGTCGGCGGCGCGGTCGTCGCCCGCCGACAGCGGCGCGTCGATGCCGAGCAGGTCGGCGCTTTCGGTCCAGAGTCGCCGGGCGGCCTCCGGGTCCCTGGCGGCCGCCGAGGGCTGTTTCGGCCGCCGGTCGGCGAAGTACCGTCCGGAGACGTCGGCGGTCCGCGGCGAGACGCCGGCGAACAGCAGTTCGGCGGCGCCGTCTGCGACCGTCGTCACCCCCGGGAGGGCCTCGAGCCGCCGGGCCAGCCACGGCAGCGGGCCGGGGAGAAAGCGGCTGAAGCCGCTGCCCGGGATCGCCCCGGGGTGGACGCTGTTCGAGACGACGTCGCGGCCGGCCGACTCGAGTCTGTCCGCCAGCTCCGAGGCGAAGAGCACGTTCGCGAGCTTCGAGTGACCGTACGCCCGGAAGCCGGTCGCGGGGTCCGGCGCCGTTGCCGACTCGAGGTCCAACGAGGCGCCGCGGTGGGCCGCAGAGGCGGTCGTCACCACCTGGGCGCCCGGCCGGAGGTGGTCGAGCAGCGCCGCCGTCAGCAGGTACGGCGAGAGGTGGTTCACCTGGAAGGTGTACTCGACGCCGGCGTCGGTGAGCCGCTCCTCGCGGAAGACGGCGCCGGCGTTGTTGACCAGCAGGTCCAGCCCGTCGGTCGCCCCGCGGACGGCCGCCGCCAGCTCCCGGACCGCGTCGGGGTCGGCGAAGTCCGCCCGCAGGAACTCGGCGTCGGCGCCCAGCCGCGCGAGCTCGTCGACGACCGCCCCGCCCGCGGCCTCGTCGCGGCCGTGGACGACGACGTCGGCGCCCAGCCGGCCGAGCGCCAGCGCCGCGGCCCGCCCGATGCCGCTCGTCGACCCGGTGACGAGCGCCCGCTGTCCGGTGCAGTCGACGTCCGAGACGCCGGCGATCTCCTCGGGAGTACTCATTGTACGGTCGAGGGGCTCGACGGACAAAATCCCACCCCTGCCCGCGCCGCCGTCCACGCCGGCCCGCCGGCCGTCCGGTGCCGCCTGCGCGGCCGGAGCCAGGGGTGACTGACGACGGAGCACCGCCGTCCCGACGCCGTCCGTGGCACCCAAACACCCCTCGCCCCGCCGCTCTCAGCCGTCCGGCCCCCCGGCCCCGTCGCCGTGCGGGGCGTGGTAGTCCCAGGTGAACTCCGGCACCCACGCGCGGCACCCGTCGCACCACAGGCGCTCGCGGTCCGGCGCCGGCTGTCCGTGCTCGCGGCCGGTCTCGGTCACCACGGTTCGACCTCCGGGTCGGCTCCGCCGTTCACGTCCGGCGGCGCCGGGGCCGCGGCGGACGGCCGACGGCCGGTGGTCGGCTCGCCGGTCGAACGGCGGCGCGTCCGCTCACCTGACACGGCATCGACACCCCGTCTCGTCGGTCTGGCGTCGTGAGATCACCGTCGCAACCGCTCCTGATTGTAGATATCCACGTTACGACGTCCGCGCTGAAGGGCCTCGCGGTAGCGGCCGAATCTACCCCGTCGTCCGGCGGTTTCGGCGCGCGACGACCGGCCCCGGCGGGCCGGCACAGTCAGGTATATGATGACCGGTCGACGTACCTCCCGGGCGTGAACGTCGAGTTCGAGTGCGTCATCTGCGGGTCGACCGCGACCGCGACGGTGAGCGAGGCGGACGCCGACGACCGGCCGCTGGAGACGCTGCGCGACTGCCGCATCTGCGAGATGGAGACCATCTGGGTGGAGACCCGGGCGGACCGTCCCCGCCGGTGACCCCGGCTCCCCGCGGGCCGACCGAACGCCTCGGCCGAGCGGACCGTCGGGCGAGTCGCGTGTCGGTCCAGTCCTCGGGACGGGCACGCGACGCGGACCGCGGCGCCTCCCGGGTATCCGCGGCGACATCCATGATAGTGGTTAAATACCGACGGCTCGTACCGGCTGTACGTTGCTCCGCGGGGAGCCACACCGACGATGGTCGAACGGACGATATTGTTCACGCTGGTGCCGCTCGCGGTCATGCTCGGGAGCATCGGCCACGTGGCGGCGGCCTCCTACCGGCTCCGGGACTGGCGGCCGGCGCTGTTCATCGTCGTCCTGGGCCTGATGAGCGTCCACCAGGCCAACGAACTGCTGGTGTTTCTAGACCCGGAGGCGACGAGCGCCGTCGCCGGGGTCGGCGAGTACCCGGAGACGCTGGCCAACCTGACCGCCAGCGCCGGGGTCGTGCTCATCCTGCGGCTCGTTGCACGACAGCAGACGCTGTCCGGGCGGCTGGAGGACCAGATCGAGCGGCAGCGGCGGCTCAGGCTGGAGAACGAGCGGCTCGACAGGTTCGCGAGCGTGATCGCACACGACGTCCGGAACCCGCTGCAGGTCGCGAAGGGCCGGGTCGGCGTCGCCCGGGCGGACGGCGGCAACGACGAGGACCTGGCGGCGGCGGCCGAATCGCTGGACCGCATCGAGACGCTCATCGAGGAGACGCTCGAGCTGGCCCGCAACGGCCAGGTCGTCACCGACCCGGAGATCGTCAGTATCGACGGACTCGTCGCCGACAGCCGGGAGATGGTCGGGCTGGACGAGACGGCGGTGACCGTCGTCGACGGGTTCGACGTCGCCGGCGACCCGGACCGCCTCCAGCAACTGCTGGAGAACCTCCTCCAGAACGCCGTCGACCACGGCGCCGCCGACGACCTCCAGAGCGACGGCGGCCGCCCGCCGGTGACGGTGCGGGTCGGTCGGCTCGACGACGGCTTCTACGTCGAGGACACCGGCCCCGGCATCCCGGAGGCCGACCGCGAGACGGTGCTCGAGCCCGGCTACACGACCGAGTCGGACGGCACCGGCTTCGGCCTCGCCATCGTCGACGAGATCGCCGAGGCGCACGGCTGGGCGGTGGCCGTCCGCGACGGAACCGAAGGCGGCGCCCGCTTCGAGTTCCACGGCGCCGAGGTCCGGGCGTAGCCGCATCGCGCCGGCCGTCGGACGATTCCTCCGACTCTCCAGCACAGGAGACGGTCGTCTGCCGCAGCGAGCGTCCCGACAGCCACGCTCGGTGCTTCGAGAAAGGGGCACCCCCGTCGTCGCCCCGGTCCTTGCCGTCCGTGCTGCCGTCTATCCCGGCGCAGAACCCAAGAACGTTCCTGACGCCCGCGGCGACGACGCCGACGACAAGCAGCGCAGCATCTCGCGGCGTGTACGTGTCGGCGATACCCAGCCACCGGAGGAACTCGTGTGGTTCGACGGCGGTCGCTAATGTCCCGATTACTCACCTCGTGCCGCCGAGGAACGACCGGACGAGCAGCATCCAGCGTACGGACACTCCCCGAGTCGTGACGGACGCTCCGGCGGCGTCCCGAATCACGAGACCGATTCCGACGAGGACGATTCTGAAGCCGGCAGTCCTCCCTCCCTGTACCCGCCGCCGGTGCAGCGCCGGCGGCGAGGAGAGTCCGGCTGTGCGACGCTCCCGCCGGTCGTCCGTCCGGACTCCGGTCTGGCCTCGACGTCGCCGTCACCGCCGGAGCGACCGGCAATCACCCCTGGTCGCCGTACTCGACCCCCGTCCTCCCGCGGTCCCGGCGGGGGAGCACGGCGTCGAATGCCGGACAATCACATCCGTCGTAATCGAGTGGGCTTCCCTTCCGTGAAGCGTCGAGACCCCGTTGCCCGGTACGGGGACATGGAACGGCGCACCTGCCGGACCGGCACAAGAAAATACTTATTTACAGCCGGTGCCGTACAGATATGAATCTCCGGAGACGGGAGCTACTCGCCGCGTGTGGCGGAGCCGCGCTGATGCCGGGATGCAGCGCGTCGGTCGGCACGTACGACCTCGTCGTCGCGAACTGTACGGACGGGGAACTCTCCGCGGACGTCCGGGTGCGCCGCGACGGCGATTCGGAGCCCGTGCTGGAGGAGACGTACGCCGTCCCGGCCAACTCCTGTAACGACGTCGCCGACGGCGTCCAGATAGAGGACGTCTTCCCCGAGGGCGGCAGCTACGAGATTCGCGTCGAACTGGAGGGCCGACCGCCGACGACGGAGTCCGTCAGCGTTCGGCAGGAGGCCGTCGACAACAACGACGAGAGCGTCAGCGTCGACATCGAGCCCGACGAGGTGGTGGTCTACTGACACGCGGTCCCGCCGGTCCGTCGGCGCGGCGTCGCGGTCGACGCCACGGTCCGGCCAGCGGCGAGGAGAGCGGACGGTCGTAATCCTTTGGCTCCCTGGCGGCGTTCCGGAGGTATGAGGAAACTAATCGAGCGCTTCCTGCGAGAGTCCCCGAAGCCGCCGGACGGCCCGGAGGAGCCGGCTCGCGGGTGGTCGAAGGAGGATGAGCGCCGTTCCGTTCTCGGGGCAGAACTGGAACGGCAGGAACTCCGCTTACTGGGGTGGCTGCAGTGCCCCCACTGCGGGTCGGACGACGTCGACCTCGTCACCAGGGAACTGGACGGTGTCGCCTTCTCCGAGGGCGAGACGCAGTCGTACTTTCGGTGCAGCGAATGCGGCGCCGACACGCTCGGACTGGGGCGCCAGCCACGGGTGTGGCAGTTCGAGCGGGACTGAACGAGCGGCTCGACCAGCCGTCGGGGCCGTTTCGGGACGGCATCGTCGATACCTCCGCCGAGACCGGCCGCTTCTTGCGGAGTGCTCGGAGCAACGGTATGGGGACGGAGGGATTTGAACCCCCGATCTACTGATATCTCCGGTGTAGCGCCTCGGGGCTCCAGAGGGTCGTCAACGCGGGGCGATGATCAGTCGTCCGCTCGGTATATCAGTCTGGAGTCTCGTCACCGGGCGCGTGGCCTCTGGAGTCAGCCGCCATGCCTGGCTTGGCCACGTCCCCTCGCTTCCGGCTACATCCGCTCCCGTCAAATGGGTTTCGATTCGCCCGACCGCCTTTGTGTCCGGCGGCCGAAGCCGGCGCATGGACGTTCCAGTGACGGTCGTCGACGGGGACGAGGAGACGACGCTGTCGGTCGCCGAGGGGCGGGTGCTGCGGGACGCCCTGCTGGAGGCGGGATTCGACGTCTACGGGGCGGTATCGCGGCGAGCCAACTGCGGCGGCCGGGGGCTCTGCGGCACCTGCGGCGTCCGGCTGGCGGACCCGCCCGAACCGGAGCAGTGGCACGACGCGGCCGCCGAGCGGTGGGGCTACCCGCGGCTTTCCTGTCAGGTCCGGGTGACGGAGCCGATGACCGTCGAACTGGTCGAGAAGGTCGTCTGGGGCCAGCTGCTGCCGGACTAGCGGTCGGTCTCGTGCCACTCGCAGTCCTGGCACTTGTAGCCGGTGACGAACTCCGTGACCGACGGCATGTAGCCGACGGAGAGGACGTCGCCGCCGCAGTCGGGGCAGTCGCGGTCGGCGTCCTCGATGTCCTCGGCGTCCATCACGCCCTCGCCCTCGATGAGTTCGGCGAGCTTTCCGGGGGTGACCATGCGTCCCTCGACGACGCGGTTGTCGGCCATACCGGACGGGGGGCGCCGAGCCCCCTAAGCCTTTGCAGACCGCCCTACAGCCACGGCGCCCGGTCGCCGTCGGAGGCACCCGGCGAGCCGTCGCCGTCCTCGGCGGGCCCGGCGACGCGTTCGACGGTCTCGAAGGGGCCCGACGCCGCGTCGTCATCGTCGTCATCGTCGTCGCCGTCGGCGTCGGCGTCGGGAGCGCCGCCGTCGGCGGCCGCGGGCGGGGCGTCGTCGTCGCCGGATTCCGACGCCGGCGAGTCGGCGCCGTCGGGGCTGAACGCCAGCAGGGCCGTGACGCCGAGCACCGCCAGCGCCAGCGGTGCCTCCGTCGGGATGACCCCCAGGATGGTCAGCGGGAGGATGCCCAGGGCGACGGCGCTGCCGAACCGGAACCGGTCGATGTCGACGTTGCCACGGAGCCAGGGGGCCAGCAGCGCGACCCCGAGGGCGAAGCCGACTCCCACCGCCGCCGCGCCGGTGCCGTAGGCGACGAACATCGGCTCGGCGACGAGGGCGAACTCGAAGCCGGCGGGCCGGAAGCTCGCGACCATCCCGAGGCCGATGATGGCGCCGGGGCTGGGCAGGTACTCCCCGATCGAGGCGCTCGCGGTCTTGGCAGCGATCGCGAGGATGACCAGCGCCGCGAACCGCTCGAAGATGGGCATCGCCAGCACCGACTCGATGGTCGGCGCGATGGCCGCCTGCAGCGCCGCGACGGGGACGACCAGCGCCCCGACCAGCAGGACGTTCTTCACCTGCTCGGCGCGGGTGCCCTCCATCTCCGCGAGCACGACCGCGAGGGTGGCGCTGCCGCCGAAGATGAGCAGCCCGACCTCGACCATCCCGAGGACGGTCGAGACGGCGCCGGCCAGCACCAGCGCCGCGAAGATGCCGTCGATCAGCGGCAGCGCCATGACCGTCGCCAGCAGGCGCGTTCCCTCCCCTACCTGTCGCTCCAGACGCAGGGCTATCGGATGACGGGATGCGCTCATGCGTCAGGGTGCGGGACCCTCACCGTGGGTGCGGCGATAGGTGTCGCGATACCCGCTGGGACGTCGAAGGGAGAGCCATCGGGTTGCGACGTTCTCCGCTTTGATCATCCCATTGGCGAGTGTAAAGATGGCACCGGATACGAAGTCCTGTCGACCGGCGGTGCGCTTCGCAATGGGACTGGCGGAGTCCATACTGTCACAAGCGGCGAACGAGATATAAGTGTTGTGTGGGGTGTGGCCCCACACACACGACGACCGCACGGTAGAGCGCCTGATGCGTGGAGAACGGTCGTGAAATCCGCACCGATGCGGACGAATGTCCATCGATGGCCGGGGGCGACGAATCCGGTCATGCACCCCCATCGGCCGGTCTCACAACGCTTTTGAGCCGCGCCGTCCGACCGTTTACATGGCGAGCGACGACACGTTCTCGGAGAAGTTGCGCGTCCCCGAGGCGCTGACGTTCGACGACGTACTGCTCCGACCGAAGGAGAGCCGCGTCGAGCCCGACGAGGCGGACATGGCGAGCCGCGTCTCGCGGAACGTCACCCTCAGCATCCCGGTGCTGTCGGCGGCGATGGACACCGTCACCGAGGCCGAGTTGGCGGTCGAAATGGCCCGACAGGGCGGGCTCGGCGTCCTCCACCGCAACATGAGCGTCGAGGAGATGGCCACCCAGATCGAGGAGATAAAGCGGGCCGACGAGCTGATCATCCGGGACGTCGTGACGGCCGACCCCGACCAGACGGTCCGGGAGGTCGACGCGATGATGGAACACGAGGGCGTCTCCGGCGCGCCCGTCGTCGACGACGACGACACCGTCCTCGGCATCATCTCCGGCACCGACATCCGGCCGTACCTCGAGGTCGGCGACCGCGACGAGGTACGGGAGGCGATGACCGACGAGGTCGTCACCGCCGGCGAGGACGTCACCACCCGAGAGGCGCTGGAGCTGATGTACGAGCACAAG
>JAHENN010000077.1 GCA_018609665.1 Haloarculaceae archaeon
GCCGACCTCGTCTCCGTCGCCTGTCCGGCGGCCGTCGCCGACACGGTCCAGGGCTACGACGAGGGACTCATCGTCGACGCGCTGCGCGGCGAGCGGCTCTCCCCGGACCACGTCGACGCGCTGCTGTCGGCGGCGGCCGACGCCGACGCCGTCGTCGTCGGGCCGGGACTCGGCGACGGCGAGGAGACGCTGGCCGCCGTCCGGCGGTTCCTGGAGGCGTTCGACGGGACGGCGGTCGTCGACGCCGACGCGCTGGCCGTCGTCCCGGGCGTCGAGACGGCGGCGACGCTGCTCTGCACGCCGCACCGCGGAGAGCTGCGGGCGATGGCGGACGGACCGGTCGACGACGTCGAGACGCGCGCCGAGGCCGTCGCCGACCGCCTCGGCGCGACGCTGCTGGCGAAGGGCCCCCGTGACGTCGTCTCCGACGGCGAGACGACGCGGGTCAACCGCACCGGCACGGCCGCCATGACCGTCGGCGGTACCGGCGACGTGCTGGCGGGCGTCGCCGGCGCGCTGGCGTGCCGTCTCGCTCCCCTCGAGGCCGCCGCCGTCGCCGCCCACGTGACCGGCCGGGCCGGCGAGGCCGCCGACGCGGGCGACGGCCTCGTCGCGACGGACCTCCTCGAGACGCTGCCGGCGGCGATGCGGCCGCCGGCCTGACCGGCGCAGGGTTCTTTCCCCGGCGGCCGCGAGTTGGCGGTATGAGCGACGAGACGGACCTCACACACGTCACCGACGAGGGCGACGCGCAGATGGTCGACGTCGGCGACAAGCCCGACACGGCCCGCCGTGCGGTCGCCGCCGGCGAGATTCGGCTGCGGCCGTCGACGGTCGAGGCAATCCGCGGCGGCGACGTCGGGAAGGGCGACGTCCTCGCCGTCGCCCGCGTCGGGGCAATCCAGGCGGTCAAGCACACCTGGGAGGCGGTGCCGATGTGCCACCAGATCCCGATCACCAACGTCGACGTCGCCTTCGAGTTCGGCGAGGACCGCCTCGAACTGGAGGTGGCCGTCGAGACGACCGGCAAGACCGGCTGCGAGATGGAGGCGCTGGAGGGCGTCACCACGGGGCTCAACGTCGTCTGGGACATGGTCAAGGCCGCCGAGAAGGACGACGACGGCGGCTACCCCGCGACCCGGATCGGCGGCGTCGAGGTGCGGGAGAAGACGAAGCGGCCGCTACGGGACGAGGAGTGACGCGAGCGCCCTCTCGACGGGGACCGGGAGGTAGACGCCGACGCGCCGGCCGCGTCGCCGCCGGTCACTCCGCCGGCGCGGCCGCGAGGTCGCTCGCGCGTGCCCGGGCCTGTTCGACGACCGCCGGCCGGGCCTCGAAGTCGATCGTCACCTGCTCGCCGTAGTCGACGTCCTCGACGGCGGCGTGGTCGTGGACCCAGGAGACGAAGCTCATCGTGTCGTCGGTCATCGGGACGACGAGCCGCTCGCGGCGCCAGTCGGGCAGTTCGCGGTCGATCCGGTCCTCGAGGGCGTCGAGTTCGTCCCCCTCCTTCGCGCTGACGGCGACCGGGTTCGGCGCCAGCGCCGACAGCGCCTCCCGCTTGCGCTTCAGTTCCGACTCGTCGACCAGGTCGGTCTTGTTGAGCACGGTGACGATGGGCGCCTCGTTGCGCTCGTAGAGGGTGTCGTGGCACGTCACCAGCTTCTCGCGGATCTCCTCCAGCGGGTCGGAGACGTCGACGACCAGCAGCACCAGGTCCGCCCGGTACACCTCCGACAGCGTCGACTTGAACGACTCGACCAGCCAGTGCGGCAAATCGGAGATGAAGCCGACCGTATCCGTCACCAGCACGTCTCGGCGGCCGAGGTCGGCCCGCCGGGTCGTGGTGCCGAGCGTCGTGAACAGCCGGTTCTCGGACTCGGCGGTGGCGTCCAGGTCCGGGTGGAGTCCCTCGTTCTCGTCCACCTCGAGGTCGGCGGCGAGCCGCCGCAGCAGCGTCGACTTGCCGGCGTTCGTGTAGCCGGCCAGCGCCACGAGGTCGAACCCCGACTCCCGGCGCTGCTCGCGGCGGTGCTGTTCGGTCCGCTCGATGCGCTCCAGCTCGTCGCTGATGCGGCTGATCTGGGCCTTGATGTCCCGCTCGCGGGACTCGTCGTACTCGCCGAGCCCCATGAAGCCGGGCCGTTCGTCCCGCTTGGCCAGCGACGCCTTCGCCTCCGCCCGCGGCAGCTCGTAGCGCAACTCGGCGAGTTCGACCTGCAGCTGGGCCTTCCGGGTGTTGGCCCGCTGGCCGAAGATGTCGAGGATGAGCCGGAACCGGTCGACCACCTCGACGCCGGCCGGCAGCTCGTTGCCGAGGTTGTACGTCTGGTAGGGACCGAGGCGGTTGTCGAAGACGACCGTCGTCGCGTCGGTCTCGGCGACCCGCGCCGCCAGCTCGGCGACCTTGCCCTCGCCGAGACACAGCGCCGGGTCCTCGGTACGCGTCTGGGTCACCTCCCCGACGACCGTGTAGCCGGCCGCCCGCGCCAGGTCGCGAATCTCCTCGGTGTCCGGACGGCCCTCCTCGACCCGTTTCGCGACGACCGCGCTGCCGTTCGTCCCTGTCACTCGGTTGCAATTACGCGGGCGGAGTATTTAAACGCCGGGCAACGTGTACGCGACGTAATAGGTCTGGTCACCGCGTGCCGATCTCGTCTTCGTCCTTGACGACGCGCGTTTCGGCCTCGCCGCTGGTGTGTTCGTTGACCAGGTCGTAGAAGTCGTTCTGCAGGCCGGCGGGGAACTTCAGCACGCCGACCCAGGAGCCGTCGGCCTGCCACTCTTCCTCCTGGAGCTCGCCGAACTGCCGGATCTGCGCCTGGGCGCTGCCGGCGTGGTCGGCCGGCACCTGCACCGCCATCACCACCTCGTCGAACCGGATGGGGATGACCGGCCGGAGCTCGTCCAGCGCCTCGTCCACCTGGTTCTCGACGGGCTCCATCGGGTCGACCTGGAAGCCCGCCTCCTCGAGGGCCCGCTCGATGCGCTCCGGCGGGTGCGGCGCGTCGTCCATCTGCGGGTTGACGGCGTTGCGCGCGATCCGGTTGACCAGCTCCCTGTGTTTCCGCTCCTGCATCTCCCGGCGCTGGTCGGCGGTGATCTGTATCTCCCCGCGCTCGATGACCTCCGGGATGATCTCCAGCGGGTCGGTCGTGTCGAACACCTCCTCGAGGGCAGCCTCCGGCGGCCGGTCGCCGCCCGAGGCGTCCTCGAAGACGTCCTCCGCGGCGATGACCTCCTCGAGGTCGCCGTCGAACTCCCCGCGCTTGATCGACAGCGCCGCGTCCGGGTCGACGAGCACCTCGAACCGCTCCCCGTGGGACTCCAGGCGGGCGGTCACCGCCTCGTCCAGTGATATCATACACGTCGATACGAGCGGCCCCGATTAAAAACTGTGTACCGCGCGTTACGTCTCCGTCGAGGCGCCGACGACGGTGTTGGTGTCGGTGCCGCCGAACTCCTCCTCCGTCGATCCCTGCTCCCGGTCGGGGTCATTTTCGAACGTCTTGGGCTCGACGGCCTCGGCCTCGGCCGGCCCGAAGGTGTAGGTGCCGGTGCCGTCGGTGCCCTCCGGCGCCTCCGCGAAGTATGTGCGGGTGACGCTGCCCCCGCTCAGGTCGCCGGCCGGAACGGTACCGAGGTCGACGGTCGTGCTGCCGTCGTCGTTCTCGGTGGTGCCCTCGACGTCACCGAAGTTCTTGGCGACCGTCCAGCCGTCCGGCACCCGGTCGGTGACCGCGACCGCGTCGGCCAGCGTGTCGTTGAAGCTGTCGACGGTGATCTTGACCTGGTTGGGCTGACCGGCCGTGAACACCGACGCGTCGTCGTCACGCGAGCCGGCGACGTTCAGGTCGACCGTCTCCGGCGGGAACGCCTCGGCCGGCTCGAAGGTGACGCCGAGGTCGAAGTTCGCCTGGACGTCGAAGCCGTTGACCACGCCCGGGATGTTGACCAGCTTTGCGACGACGTAGAACGTCCGCTCGGTGGGGTCGTCCTCGCTGCCGCGGTCGACGTCGACCGACACCGACGCCGTCCCGTCGGTCCCCCGGTCGGAGGCGACGATGTTGGGTTCGCCGTTCTCGGCGGGGGCCTCCGCGTCGTAGACGAACAGGTCCAGGTGCGGCGCCTCCGTCGTCTGGCCGGCGTTGGCGCCGGTGTAGCTCGTGAAGTCGACCGACACGTCCAGGCTACCGCCCGGCACGTCGACGTAGCCGGCGACGGCCCGGGAGTCGACGGGGAGGTTCGTCCCGACCGATTCCTCGTAGCTCGCCTCGTACGTGGGGTCGCCGAGTTGCGGGTCGTCGCCGAGGAGGTTCCGTGAAACGGCGTCGACGGCGGCGTCGGGGTTGACGCGGCCGTACCCCTCGTAGGGGTCCCGGCCGCCGAAGTCGTAGGTCGGCGTGTGGGCGCGGTGGTGCGGCGCGGCGGTGAAGGCCGTCTCGCTGGCGGTCGCGAGCAGGACGTGCTTCAGCTTCCGTACGTCCGCGAGGCCGGCCTCGGCGGGCGCGTCGATGGACAGCGCCTCGGGCGCGTCGAACTCCATGGCGTTGGCCACCAGCCCGGCGATGCCGTTGACGTACGGCGCCGCCATCGAGGTGCCGGCCTTGCCGGTGTAGTCGCGGACGGCGGCGTCGGCCGGGCCGTCGGCGGCGCCGACGTCGGCGGCGTTGATGACGTCGTCGAGCGTACCGCCCGGCGCGGTGAGGTCGGGCTTCCGGTAGACGTCGCCCTCGTCGTTGCGGGCGACGGTGCCGCCAGAGGTGTAGGCGGTGAGGCCGTCGACGTGGTCGGTCGAGGCGACGGCGATGGCGGCCGCCGACCCCGAGGGGCCGGTCGACCCCGACAGCGGACCGTTGTTGCCCGCCGAGGAGACCGTGAGGATGCCGCCCTCGGCCATCTTCCGGACGAACTCGTAGGTGTCGCTGAGCCCGAGCCGCTCGGTCGGCAGCCCGCCGAAGGAGAAGTTCGCCGTCCGGACGCCGAACGTCTCCGTGTAGAAGTCGGCGAACTCCGACAGCGACGACAGCGCGTTGCCGAGCCCCTGGATGGTGACGAGGGAGGCGTTCGGCGCGGTGCCGGCGGGCAGCGTCGGCTCGCCGGTCCGGCTGCCGGTCGTCTCCGCCGGCGGCAGCAGCGCGCCGACGCTGACCCGCTCGACGCGGGCCGTGCGCGTGCCGGCCGTGTCCGACGGCCGGACGTACACCGTGTAGTCGCCCGCCTGGTCGGCGTAGGCCTCCGCGACCGTCACGTCGCCGCTCTCGCTGGAGTCGCTCGTGACCGACGTCGACTCGACGGTCCGGCCGTCCGGCGCCTCGATGGCGATCTCGAGGTTCTCGCCGTACACCGACGCGTAGACGCCGCCGTTCTCGCGGTGGTCGCCGTTGCCCGCCTCCGGCGTGACCTCGTACTCGAGGAAGTCCGTCGGCAGCAGGACGGTCCGGGGCTCCTCCTCGACGACGGTCGACCCGTCGACGGCGCTGCCCTCGCCGGAGCCGGCGGTGATCGAGGAGACGTGGGAGCCGTGGCCGTCGCCGTCGCGGGCCAGTGTCCCGCCCTTCCAGCCGACCAGCTTCGGCGTGTCCGCGTCGACGTCGTCCGGCAGCGGGTCGCCGTCGAACGAGTTCAGGGAGATGCTCGTCTCGAGGAACTCGCCGGTGATCTCGTAGTCGGCGGCGGCGTTGGCGTACGTCTCCGCGACGACCCGGTCGCCGTCCTCGACGGGGGCCTTGATACGTTCGCCCTCGCCGGTGAGGGGGTTGAAATCCGTCCCCGAGGCCTTCACGTTGCCGTTCTCGTCCTCCAGCAGCAGCTCGTTGTCCTGCCGCTGGGGCGTCCAGGTGAGCGTGACGTCGACCTCGTCGGCGTCGTCGGGTACGTCGAGTTCGTGGACGCCGCGGTCGACGACGCCGGCGTCGGCGGCGCCGGGCCCGAGCGTCCCGGAGTAGCCC
>JAHENN010000078.1 GCA_018609665.1 Haloarculaceae archaeon
GCTGGCGTGAGATGGCCGGCCGTACCCATCCAGCCACAGCCGTCACCCGGAGGAATCCCGGGCCGAAAATCGTTTTCCACCGGGCTGGCATCCGCGCGAGCGGAGCGAGCGCGGTTCGCGGCGGCGAGGTCGGAGGCTGAGTCGCCGGGAAGGTTTTTCCCCACGTTTTTGCGACCGAGTGGTGCCCGCAGGGCGCGAGCGAAGCGAGCGCCCGAGGACACCCGAGGGAGTAAAAAGTGGGCTCAGACAACCTTCAGCAGCCGGCGCTCGAACTTGCCGACGCGGACGCGCTGCCAGCCACGCAACTCCTCGTCGAGGTCGGGGTCGCCGGTGTCGACCCGCAGGACGCCGATGTCGTCGAGCTTCTGCTTCGAGGCGACGACCTCGACGTCCGAGCGGCGGATGACCGCCGGCGAGATCTGGTCGTTGCCGCGGCCGAAGACGAACCCCTGGCCGCCGATGGGCGAGACGACGATCCGGTTGTCGTCGCCGAGGGCGTCGAGGATCTCGTCGGCGGCGGCGTCGGCGACCAGTACCTCGCCGTCCCGCCAGACGTCGACCCCCAGCGGCGAGCCGTCGAAGCCGAGTTCGGTCTTGACCGCGTCGACCGTCGAGCCGGGCCCGAGGACGTAGGTGGCGTCGTCGGCGCGGGCGTCGGCGGCGACGGCCGCCGCCAGCGCCTCGACGGTGCCGCCGCCGATCTGCTTCGAGGACTGCACCTCCTCGCCGACCGGCACCTCCGCCACCGCCTTCAGTTCCGTGGTGACGTCGCCGCCGCGGTAGGCGTCCTCGTCGATGTCGTTGACCTCTCGGCGCTCGGTGCGGTCGAAGCCGGCGGCGATGCGGCCGGCGGCCCGCGGCGTCACCGCGAACACCGACGAGTAGACCTTCACGCCGCCGGGGACGCCGAGTACGGGGACGTCGGCGTCCAGCTCGTCGAGCGTCTCGGCGACGTCAACGGCGGTGCCGTCGCCGCCGACGAACAACAGCAGGTCGACGCCGGCGTCGACCAGCCCCCGGACCGCCTCGCGGGTGTCGGCGGCCGTCGTCTCCTCGCCGTCGGGACGGCCGACGACGGTCGGCGAGAAGCCGGCGGCGACGGCCTCCTCCTCGCCCATTGCGCCGCCGTAGGTGTACAGCTCGACCGTCCCCCGCTCGCGGAGGTGCTCCAGTGCCTCGCGGGCGCGGGCGGGCGACCGCGGCTCCGCGCCGCGGCGGCGGGCCTCCTCGACCTTGTTGTCGGTGCCCTTCAGCCCGACGCGGCCGCCCATGCCGGCGATGGGATTGACGACGAGCCCGATGCGTCGCATACCGGCACGCGGGTCGCCGCCGGCAAAAGCGGCGCGGTCGGGCCGGCGGCGGGAACGGAACGGATTAGTACGCGGCCGACGCTACGGCCGGTATGGTTCCGCTGCAGGAGGGCGTCCGGACGGGCATCGTCGACGCCTCCGGGTGGGTCGTGCTGCTCTCGGGGCTGGCCATCGTCGTCGGCTGGATGTGGTACCTCTACCGGTAGCTACGCCTCCTCGACGTTGTCCCGCAGCCACGAGACCGCCGCCTCTAGCTCCGCCTCGTCGGGCGTCTGAATCTTCACCCGCACCGCGTCGCCGGGGTAGCAGCCGACGGTCACGTCGAAGCGCTCCCGCAGCTCCTCGAGCCGGTCCAGCAGGGCGCTTTCCGGCTCGTCGGCGGCGACGACGCCGACGTACTCCTGCTGGCCCTCGAACTCGTCGACGACCGTCTCGAACATCGCCTCCATCTCCTCGGGGACGCCCGGCAGGACGTAGACGTTCTCGACGACACAGCCCGGCGCGACGCCCTCGACGTTGTGCAGCGGGCGCGCGCCCTCGGGGATCTCGGCCGTTCCGGCGGCGAGGTCCGACCGGGCGTAGCCCTCCTCGGCGAGCCGCTCGCGGACCGCCTCGGCGGGCTCCAGCGGCCGGCCGACGGCGGCGGCGACGCCCGACATCGTCACGTCGTCGTGGGTGGGGCCGAGCCCCCCCGTCACGACGACGGCGTCGTAGTCGGCGCGGTGTTCGTTGACCGTGCTGGCGATGTCGGCGACCCGGTCGGGGACGACGACGGCCCGCTCGACGTCGACCCCGCGGTCGGTCAGTCGTCGGCCGAGCCACGCCGCGTTCGTGTTGACGGTGTCGCCGGCGAGCAGTTCGTCGCCGACGCACACCAGGGCAGCGTCCATGTCACGACGTGAGGCTCTCGGGGCCTAAAGCGCACGGCTCGCGGCCGGGCGGTGCCGCCGGAGTTCAACCCATCCCGGGCGGCGGGTCCCGGCCGTCGTCCTCGTAGTCGACGTCCAGCCCCTCGGCCTGGCGGCGGCGTCTGGCCCGTCGGAGCTGCAGGTAGTAGTAGCCGGCGCCGGCGAGCCCGACGACGATGCCGAGGGCCGCGACCCCGCCGAACAGCAGCAGGTCGCGGTTCAGGTACCACCGGACGACCAGCACCGAGGTGTCGACCTCCTCCCAGAGGAGGTGGACGCGGCCGTCGACGACCCGGCGGTCGTCGTTGGACGGCCGCGTCTGTGACAGCAGCGGCAGCGCGGCGTCGGTGTCCGGCGGCAGCACCAGCTCGAAGCTGCCGTTGACCGGCGGCCGGATCGCCAGCTCCTTGCCGTCCTTGGGGGCGGTGAACGCGAGCTTCCCCGCCGCGTCGGGCAGCCCGACGACCGTGCGGTCGCCGGTCGTCTCGACGGTCAGGGCGTCGGTCGGCTCGGTCGTCCCGTTGGGGTAGACCCGCGTCGCCCCGCTGGCGTTGGCGTCCACGTACCGGAGGACCGTCCCGTTCGGGTAGCGCGACGCGTCGGCGTACCGGAACTGCAGGGCTTGCACCGCGAGCGGCTGCTCGACGGTCAGCGAGTCGGTGGTGTACAGCTCGACCGTCTCGCGGTCGGGGTCGGAGACCGTGTAGACCGCGGTGTAGTTGTTCTTGTTGACGGTGATGGAGGCGTCGCGGTCGGTGTCGAAGTCGTAGTCGGCGTCGGCCGAGAGGTCCTCGGGGCTGGCGGCGTCGTCGCCGAACGGCGTCGCACAGCCGGACAGCCCCAGCAGGACGGCGACGGCGACGGCGGCGAGGAGGCGGCGGTCCATCTCAGGGGACGACCGCCAGCAGTTCCGACCGGAGGTGCGGGCCGATGTCGGCCAACAGCCCCGGCGCGTCCGTGCCCTCCCGGCAGACGATGCTCTGCTCCAGCAGGCCGAGCCGCTCGACGGTGACGATGTCGTCGGCGTGGCCGGCCCGGTTGACCGTCGCCCGGACCTCCGCCCGGGTGGCGCTGTTGACGTTCACGCGGTCGGTCCCCCGGGTCCAGTCGTAGAGCCGGTCCCGCTCGGCGTCGGCCAGCCGCGGCGGCCCATCGTCGGGGTCGCGGAACCGCAACGGCAGGTGCTGGACGAGCCCGAACCGCGTCCGGACCTGTGCGGGCGTCCCCCGTCCCAGCCCGAGTTCGTCGGCCGGCACCCGCACCGGCTCGCCGGCGTCGAGGGTGATGCCGTCGTCGTCCCACGATTCGAGAGTGCCGACGTGGGTCGCGTCGGCCTCCCGCTGGGGCGTGACCGCGCCCCACTCCTCGGCCAGCAGATTGCGGGCGACGGGTGCGTCCGTGCCGGTGACGGTGACGGAGGGAAAGTCGTCGTCGCGGAGCCCGACGGTGAAGTCGGCGTCCAGGGCGGCGAGGTCGTTGTCGACCAGCGACTCCAGGGAGTCCAGCGCCCGGTCGCGGGCCTCGCCGTCGACGTACACCTTCGTTGCCAGGACGACCATCAGGCCTCCACGGGCTCGGCGTCGACGTGCAGTTCTCCGCGCAGCTCCGCGATGCGCTCGTCCATCGCGTCGACGAGCCGCTGGTTGTCCATCGTCTCCAACTGGGCGCCGCAGTCGGGACACTCGAAGCCGAACTCCATGGCCTCGCCGAACTCGAACCGGAGCTGACACTGCCCGCAGAGGTAGAACTCGTTGTCCTGCTCGTAGTCGCGGCGCCGTTCGAGCGCCTCCAGCAGCCGGTGCATCTCCTCCTCCAGCTGCTCGGGGATGTTCTCGTACTGGAAGGTCCACAGGTAGGTGAGCCAGCCGGAGTCCTCGTCCCGCAGCCGGCGGTAGGAGGCGAGGTCGTTCTCGTAGAGGATGAACAGCGCCCGGCGGACGTCGTTGAGCTCGAGGCCGAGCTCCTCGGCCAGCTCCTCGTCGGTCACCTCGCCGTCCGGCGGTGCGGCCGCGACGGGCATCCCCGTCGGCCCGACCAGCTCGTGGAGGTACTTCTGGATCACCGGGTCGTTCAGCAGGTCCTCAAAAGCCATTACTCGACTATCCGCCGCGGAGTTCCTTTAACGCTCCGCTCGCGGCCGCGGCGTCACTCGTCGACGGACTCGACGAGCTTGCCGGTTTCCTTCGGGACGACCCGGTGGGAAGCGTCGGCCCACTCCCGGTCCAGCTCCCGGCCTTCGAAGAGCCGGTCGAGGAACACCGCCAGCCCCGCGACCTCCGAGTGCGGCTGGTTCGTCACGCCGACGTTGAAGTCGGCCCGCTCGTAGACGTCGAACGGGACCTTCTCGGAGCCGACGACGGCCAGCAGCGGCGCCTCGTCGTGGGCCGCCCGGACCTCGCCCTCGATTTCCTGGACCGGCAGCCCGTACATCGTCAGGTGGACGACGACTCCGTCCCACTCCCGCAGGAACGCGCGGCGGCCGTCGACGGTCTCGACGGCGAAGGGGCCGCCGAAGCGGTCGACCACCCCCTCGACGGTCGCCTTCGGCTCGGAGGCGGCGCCGGCGATGACGACCCGGTCGGCGCCGAGCGCCCGCGCCGTCAGCCCGACGTGGGTGGTCATCCGCTCGTCGCGGCCCGGCCGGTGGCCGAGCCGGAGGACGACCACCTCGTTGGTGTCCTGCATGGCCGGCCCTTTCCGCGGCGCGCGTTAGGGGGTTTCGGTGCCCAGCCGTAACGACCAAGCACGGGCCGTCCGCAGGGCCGGTGATGGACCTGTCCGGAAAGCGCATCTGCATCACCGGCGGCGGCGGATTCGTCGGCTCGCACCTGGCCGAGGAACTGGTCGCCGACAACGAGGTCGTCGTCGCCGACCGGTTCGGCAACGGCCGCCGGGAGTGGGTCCCGGACGGCGCCGAGGTCGTCGCCGGCGACCTCCAGGACCCCGGCGTCGTCGCCGAGGCGGTCGACGCCGACACGGACGCCGTCTTCCACCTCGCCGCCGACAAGGCCGTCGACGCCGACGACCCCGACGAGCAGTTCCGGCTGAACACCGCGATGACGGCCAACGTCGCCGAACGGATGGCCGCCGTCGGCTGTCGCAACGTCGCCTTCACCTCCTCGTCGACCGTCTACGGCGAGGCCCCCCGCCCGACGCCGGAGGACTACGCGCCGCTGGAGCCGATCAGCGCCTACGGCGCCGCCAAGCTCGCCGAGGAGTCGCTGCTGTCGGTGTACGCCCACAGCCACGAGTTCACCGTCTGGACGTTCCGCTTCGCCAACATCGTCGGGCCGCGGCTCCAGCGCGGCGCCGTCGTCCCCGACTTCATCCACAAGCTCCGCGAGGACCCGGCGACCCTCGAGATCCTCGGCGACGGCCGCCAGGAGAAGTCCTACATGCACGTCGAGGAGTGCGTCGCGGCGATGCGACACGTCGTCGAGCACGCCGACGCGCCGGTCAACACCTACAACCTCGGCACCCGGACGACGACGTCGGTCCGGACGATTGCCGACATCGTCAGCGAGG
The DNA here is from genome assembly GCA_018609665.1 of Haloarculaceae archaeon. GTDB lineage: Archaea > Halobacteriota > Halobacteria > Halobacteriales > Haloarculaceae > Natronomonas. Next base: position 5,744 of record JAHENN010000078.1, read on the forward strand.
AGATGGGCCTCGACCCCGAC
>JAHENN010000079.1 GCA_018609665.1 Haloarculaceae archaeon
AAGAACGTCGTCGTGGTCAACATCCGCGACGTCTCGGGGTCGATGCGGCAGGCCAAGCGCGAACTCGTCGAGCGGACGTTCACGCCGCTGGACTGGTATCTGACCGGCAAGTACGACAACGCCGAGTTCGTCTACATCGCCCACGACGCCGACGCCTGGGAGGTCGAACGCGAGGAGTTCTTCGGCATCCGGTCGGGCGGCGGCACCCGCATCTCCAGCGCCTACGAGCTGGCGGCCGAGCTGCTGGAGGAGCGGTACCCCTGGAGCGAGTGGAACCGCTACGTCTTCGCGGCGGGCGACTCGGAGAACTCCTCGAACGACACCGAGAAGAACGTCATCCCGATGATGGAAGAGATCCCCGCCAACCTGCACGCCTACGTGGAGACCCAGCCGTCGGGCAACGCGATCAACGCCACCCACGCCAAGGAGGTCGACGACCACTTCGACGAGCGGGACAACGTCGCCGTGGCCTACGTCAACGGCCAGGAGGACGTCGTCGACGCCATCTACACCATCCTCAGCACGGAGGACGACTCATGAGCACCGACGACCGCATCAGAAAGCAGCGCATCGCCGAGGAGTTAGAGGAGCCGGCCCGGGAGGCCAACCGGCTGGCGGAGAAGCTCGGGCTCGACCCCTTCGACGTCAACTACTGGGTCATCGACTACGACGAGATGAACGAGCTGATCGCCTACGGCGGCTTCCAGCACCGCTACCCCCACTGGCGGTGGGGGATGGGCTACGACCGCCAGCAGAAGCAGACCCAGTTCCTCGGCGGGAAGGCCTTCGAGATCGTCAACAACGACGACCCCTCCAACGCCTTCCTGCAGGAGTCCAACGAGATGGCCGACCAGAAGGCGGTCATCACCCACGTCGAGGCCCACGCGGACTTCTTCAAGAACAACGAGTGGTTCCGGATGTTCGGGACGTCGCCGGACGCCGCCGCGATGTTGGAGCGGCACTCCGAGACCGTCGCCGAGTACATGGACGACCCGGAGATTTCCCGTGAAGAGGTCGAAGAGTGGATCGACCACGTGCTGTGTCTGGAGGACAACGTCGACCAGCACCGGGAGTTCTCGACGGCCCAGGAGTGGCAGGACGAGTCGGCGACGCCCGAGGAGTTCGCCGAGAAGCTCGAGGAGATGGACCTCTCGGAGGAGGTCCGCCGGGAGGTGTTCGACGAGGAGTTCGTCGACGAGATGAGCGACGACGACGGCGGGCCGACGTTCCCGCCGGAGCCGGAGAAGGACGTCCTGGCGTTTCTGGCGGCCCACGGGAAGGCCTACGACGACGACTCCGGGAAGGCGACCGACTACGAGGAGTGGCAGGCCGAGATTCTGGAGCTGCTGCGGAAGGAGGCGTACTACTTCGCCCCGCAGAAGCTGACGAAGGTGATGAACGAGGGGTGGGCCGCCTACTGGGAGTCGATGATGATGGCCGACGAGCGGTTCGCCGCCGCCGACGAGTTCATCTCCTACGCCGACCACATGGCGCAGGTGCTCGGCTCGCCGGGGCTGAACCCCTACAAGCTGGGGTTCGAGCTGTGGCAGTACATCGAGAACCGGCGGAACCGCCGGGCGGTCGTCGAACACCTGCTCCGCGTCGAGGGGGTCACCTGGCGGAACTTCTCCGACACGGTCGACCTCGATGCGGTGCTGTCGGCGCTGGAGCCGGCGCCGGAGATGGCCGACCCCGCCGCCCACCTCGGAGAGCTGGACGCCGACGACCCCCGGGTCGACGCGGACAACCTCGCGGCGGCCCGCGACGGCGAAATCGACGTCGAGCAGTACCCCTGGAAGGTGCTGACCTACGAGGGGCTGGCCGAGCGGCACTACTCGCTTGCGAAGCCCCAGAACCGGGGGTTCCTCAAGCGGGCCGGCCAGGAGGAGCTGGAGCAGGTCTCGCGGTACCTCTTCGACACCGAGCGGTACGACGACGCGGAGGCGGCCGTCGCCGACGTCGACCGGACGGCCGGCTGGACCCGGATGCGGGAGATCCGCGAGAGCCACAACGACGTGACGTTCCTCGACGAGTTCCTCACCCCCGAGTTCGTCGACAAGAACGACTACTTCACCTACGAGTACACCCACACGACCCAGGACTTCCGGGTGACCTCCTCGGAGGCCGCCGACGTGAAAAAGAAGCTGATGCTGCAGTTCACCAACTTCGGGAAGCCGACCGTCGCGGTCGAGGACGGCAACTTCCGGAACCGCAACGAGCTGCTGCTGGCCCACCAGTACAACGGCGTCCAGCTGGACATCCGGGAGGCCAAACAGACCCTCGAGCGGGTGTTCGAGCTGTGGGGGCGGCCGGTGGCGCTGAAGACGATCGTCAAGGAGCTGGACGAACACGACGTCGAGGTGGCCCGGCGCCGGGACAAGGAGCCGGAGCCGACCGAGCAGGGCAAGCTCATCCGCTTCGACGGCGAGAGCTTCGAGACGGAGGACCTCCCCGAGGAGGAGGTCGACAACATCGCCGCGACGGAGATCGACTACGACACCAAGCCCGACGACTGGCTCTGACCCCGGACGGCGCCGGCGCCGTTCCGGCTCCCGAGCCGTCCGAAAGGTCTAAGCGCATTTGCTCTGTCTGTTCGTCTGACCCTCTCGGGCTCCCAGAATGCGATACTTCGACCTTCGGTTGACGCCGGACGACGGTGGACTCCACCCGGTCGACCGGGAGATAGCCGCCGGCACGGCCGTCGACCGGGAAGCGATCATGCACTTCGAGGCGCTCGGCGACGGCTCGCTCATCCTGCTGTACCGGCTCACCGGCGACGCCGAGGCGCTGCTCGACCGGCTGGACGACCACTCCAGCCTGCTGTCGTACGACCTGATGGAACTGGAGGGTGACGCCGAGTTCCACCTCTATCTCCACGTCACGCCGGGGGCGCCAGCCCGGGAACTGATGGAGCTGGCCGAGACGTACGCACTCATCATCGAGACGCCGATCGAGTTCGTCCACCGGGACACCGCCCGGATGACGGTCATCGGCGACCACGAGATGCTCCGGTCGGCCATCGACGAACTTCCGGAGTCCCTGTCGGTCGGCGTCGACCAGGTCGGCAACTACGCCCCCGACCGCCAGGACACCCTGTCGGCGCTCACCGACCGGCAGCTGGAGGTGTTCCGGACGGCCGTGGAGGCCGGCTACTACGAGATTCCGCGGCGGGCGACCCACGAGGAGATCGCCACCCGGCTGGAGTGTGCCCCCTCGACGGTCGACGAACACCTCCGGAAGGCCGAGTCGACGGTGCTGCGGTCGCTGGTGGGCTGACGGCACTACGCGTTCGCGCGTTCGCCTCGGTCGCGTCCCCGCCGAGCTTCGGGTACAGGGCGGCCGCGAACCCCACGGCGAGGAGAATGCCGACCAGCATCGGCGTGCGGCCGGTCGGGTCGGGGCCGGCGAGGAAGGCGACGGTGAATCCGCCGAACGGGCCGCACAGGGCCGAGACGGCGACCCGCGACGCGCGGTGTGTATCCCGTGTCGACCGGACGGTGGTAAGAAAGACCGCGGAGCACGACATAGGCCGGAGGTCGGCCCGGTCGGTCAGAAGAAGACGGTGCCGTGGTGGCGGGGCCGGTCGTCGCGTTCCTTCCGTCGGTAGGTGTCGAGCCGGACCTCCAGCTGCTCGCGGAGGTCGCCGGCGGGGATGAGCTCGTCGACCTGCATCTGGCTCGCCTGCTTCCGGATGTCGATGTACTTGTCGAACTCCTGTTTGGCGGACTCGACGAAGGCGTCGGTGGCCTCCTCGTCCATGTCCTCGAGCTGGCCGCCGAACAGCGCGTGGACGGCGGCGTCCGGCCCCATCACCGAGATCTCGGCGGAGGGCAGCGCCAGCGTCGCGTCGGGCCCGAATGAGGGGCCGGCCATCGCGTAGATGCCGGCGCCGTAGGCCTTCCGCGTGATGACGCAGAACTTCGGCACCTGGGCGTTGGAGGTGGCGTAGATGAACTTCCGGCCTTTCCGGAGGACGCCCTCCTTTTCCACCTGCGAGCCGATCATGTAGCCCGGCGTGTCGCAGAGGTAGACCAGCGGGATGTTGTAGGCGTCGCAGGTCCAGACGAAGCCGGCACCCTTGTCGGCGGAGTCGGGGAAGATGGCGCCGGAGACGTGTTCGGGGTTGTTGGCGACGACCCCGACCACCTGGCCGTCGATGCGGCCGAGCCCGGTGACGAGTTCGGGCGCGAAGTCGGGCTTCAGCTCGAGGAAGGAGTCGCGGTCGACGACGCGGTCGATGACCTCGCCGACGTCGTAGGCCTCGTTCGGCCGGTCGGGGATGACGCCGTCGAGGCTGTAGGGGTTCTTTTTCGGCGGCTTCGGCGGCTCCTCGGGCGGGTCCTCGGCGTAGTTCTGCGGCAGCAGCCGGAGCACCTCCCGGGCCCGCTCGGCGGCCGTCTCCTCGTCGGGAATGACGAGGTCGGCGCTGCCGGAGTGTCGGGCGTGGACCTCGGGGCCGCCGAGCTCCTGCATGTCGACGCTCTCGCCGGTCATCGCCTCGACGATGCGCGGGGAGGCGATGGCCATGCCGGCGATGTCCTCGACCATGATGAGGTAGTCACAGAAGACGGGCGTGTACGCCGAGCCGGCGACGTCGGGGCCGTACAACACGCCAATCTGCGGAATCTCGCCGGACATCCGGCACTGGTTGTAGAACATCTTCCCGCCGCGGTAGCGGTCCATGTGGGTGTCGCCGGGGTCCCGCTCGTCGGCGTTCAGCCGGGCGCCGGTCGAGTCGACGAGCCGGAGCATCGGGATGCCCAACTCGAGGGCGCGCTCCTGGATGCGGATGACCTTCTCGACGCCCATCTGGCCGAGCGAGCCGGCCTTGACGGTGTAGTCGTTGGCGGTGAAGGCGACCTTGCGGCCGTCGATGGTGCCGACGCCGGTGACGAGGCCGTCGGCCGGCAGCTCGTCGTCGTCGCCGTGGCGGGCGAAGGTACCGTCCTCGTACTCGATGCGGTCGAAGATCATGTCCAGCCGGTCCCGGACGAACAGCTTGCCGAGGTCGTCGATCTTCTCGAAGCCGCGCTCGGGGCCGCCGGAGAGGATCTCCTCCAGCTCCTCGCGGATGGTCTCCTCCCGCTCGGTGACGACGGCGCCCTCCTCGCTCCAGTTCTCGCCGGCCTCCGCCAGCGTGCCGCCCTCCCCGACCAGCTCCACGCCACGGCCCAGATGCTCGGAAACGGCCGTCGCGATGGCCTGTGCGATCTCCTCGTCGGTGTCGTCGTCGATGTGTATCTCCATGATGTGGTGAACTTACCGTAGGTTTAGAGTTTCCAACGGTCGCGTGTGCCGTGATATACCAACGCAGCGTATAAGCGTTGTGGGTCGACGGGTCGGCGGCCGCCGGCATAGTTCCCGGGGCGGCGGCAGCGACTGCGGCCCACCGGCCGGTTTTTGCCCCGTCGGCGCCGCGTTCGGAACATGACGACCGCGCTGTTCGTCGTGAGCGAGCACGGCTACTGGGGCGAGGAGTGCATCGAGCCGCTGACGACGCTGGAGTCGGCCGGCGTCGACGTGACGGTCGCGACCCCGACCGGGTCGCCGCCGGTCGTCGACGAGCGGTCCGTCGACCCCGAGGAGGTCGCCGAGGAGACCGCCGCCGAGGTCCGGGAGGTCGACGACACGCACCCGGAACTGAACGACCCGATACCGGTCGCCGGGGTCACGCCGGGCGACCACGACGCCGTCGTCCTGCCCGGCGGCCACGGCACAGAGTGGGACGTCAACCAGGACCGCCACGTCCGACAGCTGCTTCTGGACGCCGTCGCCGGCGACGACGGCGTCGCGCTCGTCGTCTGCCACGCTGTCGGGGTCCTCGGGTTCACCCGCGAGGCCGACGGGTCGTTCCTCGTCGACGGCCGGTCGGTGACGGGCTTCCCCAACGAGTGGGAGGCGGGCATCGTCGACGACGACGACCGGATGCCCGACGGCCGGAAGCTCCCCTACCGGGTCGAAGACGAGGTGACGGCGGCCGGCGGCGACTGGGACGCCGAACTCGACGCGGAGACGAGCGTCACCGTCGACGGCGACCTCATCACGGCCCGCGGGCCGGGGTCGTCGGCGGCGGCCGCCGAGACGCTGCTCGAGGCGCTGTCGGCGTGAGGGTCGGTCACCGGAAGTCGAAGCTGACGTCCTCGGCGGGGACGGCCGGCTGCACCTCCCGACCCTCCTCGAACCGGACGAAACTGAGGTAGTACGGCTCCCCGCAGCCGTCGCCGTCGGTTTCGGCGGCGCCGCAGACGATGACGACGCCGTCGGCGCCGGCGTAGGGGTCGCCCTCGTCGTCGGGGTCGGCCGCGTGGGCGTCGGCGTACTTCCAGCCGTCCAGCGGCTCCGGCGTGACGCATTTGTCCTCGAGGTAGGCGCCCCGCCGGAGCTCGGCGACGGCACCGCAGCGCGGGCAGTGGTAGGAGACTGAAACCATACCCGTCGTACGGTCCGGCCCGTCATAGGGCCGTCGGACCGCCCGAAGGGGTTATGCCGCCGCCGGCCGACGGTGCGAGCATGATAGACGAGGCGGTCGAGGAGATCGAGGCGATGCAGACCCACTCGTCGTCGGCGGTCGCGGTGGCGGCCGCCGAGGCACTGCGGGAGCTGCTCGACCGGGAGTACGCGACCGTCGAGGAGTACCTCCGGGCGCTGGAGCGGAACAGCGACGCGCTCCGCCGGGCCAACACCTCCCACGCCTCGCTGTTCACCACCCAGCGGGAGATCGTCGACCGCGTGGCCGCCGCCGACCCTGACTCCGTCGCGGCGGCGAAGGCGGCGACGGCCGACGCGGTCGACGCGGTCGTCGAGGACGTCGAGCGGGCCAAACACGAGGCCGCCCGCGAGGGCGTCGACCTGCTGGAGGACGGCGCGACGGTGCTGACCCACGACTTCTCGACGACCGTCATGGAGGCCGTCGAACTGGCCGCACAGGACGGCCGCCACCTCG